>JAFCDA010000018.1 GCA_017609915.1 Candidatus Pacearchaeota archaeon | reverse complement strand
GTTAAAGTTACAAAACTTGCTTGAGTTCCTAAAACACAACAACCTAAATCACATTGAGGAACTCCTCCTAAACTATCATCAATCCAAGTCCCATTTGCATCATTACAAACTTTTTGAGGAGTATTTTCCATACATAATCCTTCTTGTGAATCATAACAAACTCCTGATTTACAAAAACTTGTTGCATCACATGAAGTTGGAGTTTGTCTAAACTGAACATTGCAATTTTCTTCTAAAGTATTTTGACACCATGCCCCATTATTAGTTTTTTCACAACATACATTAAATGCAGGCCATGGCGAAGCGTCTGCTAACAAACTTGGGATTATTAATAAACTAATTATTAGTATTAATATTGTTTTTTTGTTTTCCATATTATTTTATCTATATTTCTTAAATTTTTGAGTTTTGAAGATGATTTGTTTAGCTTAGCTCATCATCTTCATCTCTCCCTACGCTTATCAAATTCCAGTTCAATTCCCAGTCAGCCCAGCAGGAATAACTAAACTCCTGCTTGCGAACATAAATTTATCTTCTGAATCTCTATCTGTTAAAATATAAACTGTTGTTCCATCTCCTTGCTTCTTTTTTTCAACTTTTAATGAAGGATAATACATCATATAGGTCATGGTTTCTGAATCTCCATAACGAGCTTCCCAATTTGAGATTGAACTTGCAATCATAACCATATCATATAATTTAGATGACACATCTGTTTTAATAGATTTATATGGTTCTGTAACTTCTTTTTTAATCTGTAAGTCAGTATTAATATAAATCATAATATTATTTGGAACTAATGAAAAAGAAATATCTGGAGGAGTCATTGAAACTTCATATCCATTACTTCTAAGTTTATCAACAACAGAATTTACACAATTTTTAATTCTTGGTTCTGCATATTTTTTGATTTCTTTTTCAATTGATTGTTTTAGCAAAGGTTTTTGCATAACACAATTTTCATAATTTGCATCTGTATAGCATAAATATTCTATTTTATTTCCCTGATATAAATAATAAAGTTCAGGCTCTAAACTTCCTCCTTGAAGTTTTAAAATTTCAATAGCTTCTTCAACAGGTTCTTGAGCACATGTTTTAATTTGATTTATTGGGGTTTGAGGAGTAAAAACAGAAAGCAACCTATCTCTTCCAACAAATAATACAATTAAAACAAGTACAATTGCTATTGCAAGAATTACAAATACAGTTACTTGCGAGCGTTTAGAGTTTAACAAATTATTATTAAATAAAAACTCTGAACGCGAGTTCTCTTTTCTACTCTCTTTTTTTACCATTTTATTTTTCTGAAATCTTATTATCTTTAAGCTATCCTTTGGGTCAAGCCTTTTTGAAAGGGTTGAGAGTAACTTAATATTCTCATCTCTATCTCTCCCTGTGCTTATCAGATATTAGTTTCTTTATTCATTTAATTAAGTTATTTCTTATTTATAAATTTTAGTCAAACCAATGAATAAGCCCTAACCTTTATTTTTCCTCCTTTATTTCCATATTCATCTGCACATTGTATATAATATGTTCTTAATTGCCAATCTCCTGTATGTTCAATTCTATCTCCACTCATAATCTCTGCATCATCCCATTTAAAATTCTTTTTAAAACCATATCTACATTCTGCTTGCTCATTTGTAATAACTTTCATACCTGCATCATAATACATTCTAATTATTTTAGGTCCTAAACTATCAACTCTAATTCTAAATGAAGTTGAAGACTCAGCAGGATTTCCTGCAACATCTTCACATCTAATATCTACATTATATAATCCACTTGTAATTTGGCTAAATACCTGATTATGATAATTAGAATCTGTTTCATAAAAAGCAATTTCCCCACTACCAAAATTATAATAACAAATTGCTTTTCCTTGTTCAGCTCCACCAGAAGTTCTAACTTGTAATTCAATAGTCATAGGTTCAACTCCTGAAAAAATTTCATCTCCATTAATAGGCCAGACTTCATCAATCTTAAGATTTGAAGAAGATTTTTCTAATGAATAAGCATAACTCTGTGCCATTGTATTTTGATTATCAGAAATATCTTGACACCTAATATAAAACTCATTATTTGTATCTAATGTAAATGTAGCACCACAAGGCCATCCATATAATCCATAATCTTCTAAATCTTGTTGACAATTAAAAGAATTTTCCATTAAAGAATAATCTTTATCTTCTATACTATATTTACAATTAGCAGGTTCATTAATCCAGATGTTAACATCTTGTTTTGTTTGATTATAACCAACATAGGCTCCATCATTAGGACTTGTTTTTTCAATTCTTGGAGCAGTCAAATCTGCTCCTGGTTTAACACAACTTCTTATTGTATAGCTTGCAGAATTAACAACCCCCTTCACACTTTTACATTTAACATAAAAGTCAACTTCTCCTAATGCTTTAATTTGTTCATCAGTTAGATTATATTGATGTTTAAATGCTTCAGGACTTGGCATAAATATTATGTTTGTATGATTTATTAAAAACAAATTACTGCCCCCAAAATATTCTTCCATTTGATCATAAGTTTGTAAGGGGTCTCCGCTAATTTTACATTGAGCAGGTTTATCTGTTTTAATTCCAAATTCAATAGGAGTAAATTCAGGTATACAATCTTTACCAGCAGTTTCAACTAATTTAAATCCATTATTTTGAATATCATAATATTCATAACCCTCAGTAATGCTTCCAAATAAAGGACTAATACGAGGAGAACTAACATCAGTAGGAGAATTATCAATACATTTTTCTTGTTCTGTACCTTTATTAATTAGCTCACATGTTTGACCTAAACTCTGACATTTATAAGCAGTACACGGAACCCCTAAGGAACCCCTAAAGGATCATAAGAATTACATTTACTACAATCATCTCCTCCTGTTGGAGGTTGCCAAGGTAAACATTGAAAATCAATAACTTTTTTCTTTGTTTTTCCTATGCCTAGTACATACTTAAGAACAACCATAGCAATTAGGGCATAAATTCCAAATGCTTTTACAGCCTCCCAACCCCATATAAGGTATGAAGAAGTAACTGCTATAGATGAAATTATTAAGGCAGTAACGTAATCTATACCAAATGCCATTGATAATACACTTGCAGTAGCCATTGCTGCTCCTACTCCTACTAAAGCATCTCCAAAAGATCCAAGAACTGCAGAAGCCCCACCACTACCTACTCCAGCCCCTCCGTAAGTGGCAGCTCCAGATATAGCCATTTCTAGAGTATAGGCTTCTAGTAAATAAAGACTAACAACCTGTGCAACAAATCCAATACCTCCAACCCCCATTGCATTTTTAGGTCCATAATCTCCTTCGAATTCAGAATCGCCTGTTGGCCCTCCAATTAAAACATTAAGGCTCCCAGGCTCAGCAGGAGCTTGTCTAGGATTATTACGAGCATATTTTTTATATTGGTTCAAATCTATTTGTCCTGCACTAGACCTATATCCATCATCTGTTGTTTCTCCTGCAAAGTTTGTATATCCTCCGCAATCTCCAAGAGATGTGCAGAAATTATTCATTTGTTGTGTAAATCCAGAATCTTCACAATCACAATTTATTTCACATTTCCATCCTGAAACTCTTTTAACATAAACAACAGTACATTTTTGACTTCCCATTGAACAAATCATTTCAGCATTTCTTGCTCCACCTTCATTTGTTAAATCAAAACCAGGAGGATATTTTGGAGAACATAAATCAAAATTAAATTTATCAATATGAACTCCTTTAGTTGTACAATCAGGATTTTCTTCACATTTTTCCTTAGCTTCTCCTCTATCTTCTAAATTATTATAATCTAAACAACTTCTCCATTGGTTAATTCTACAAGCAGCTTCTGAAAATGTTTCTGTTCCTAAATCAACTTTTGATTCAACACAAATTTGATTTCTATAATCTTGACAAGGTTCTATTCTTTCTTCTCCCATATAACAAATATGTTTTATATGTCTGCTTCCAACAACATCTTTTCCATCTCCAATTGTTCCCTCATATTCACACCAGCTTTCTCCATTTTTTCTTTTCTTACCATCTACTGTACAATCAACACTTTTACAATCAGGATTTCCATTAACTAAACCACAATAAGTTCCTGTAAATAAACTACATTCTTTAGCAACATCTTCTTTATTTCCACAAGAATCAAACCAATAAACACTATCTTTTCCATCAATACATTCTTTATGATTTTTTGCTTCACAATCATTTTCAAAACTTGGGTCAGAACAAAAAATATCTTTATAAAAATCTCCATTTCTCCCACTACATTCTCCACGAGTTATAAACTTACAATCACTTCCTAAAACACAAGCACCTTCATCATCTTTTTCAACTAAAAATATACATTCAATTTCTGAGCTAATTTCTTGTCTGAAATCTGTTTCTAAACCTAAAAATCCAGATTCTATTTCACAATTTCTTTCAGTAGTCCATAAAGCATTACTCCCTAGAACACAACATGCTTTTTGACATTGAGCAATATTACATGAAGCATCATCAACCCATGTTCCTTGACAATTTCTTTTAGGAGAATTTTCCCCACATAGTCCAGTATCAGGACTATAACAACAACCAAGCTCACAATAACTTGTATCTTTACATTGTGTTGGAGCAGTTCTAAAACCCTCAGCACATTCATCTTTTTCAACAAACTGGCAAGAACTTCCATAAATAGTTTCTTCACAACAAACATAATCCTCAATCCCCTCTGCAGAAACACTTCCTGTTGAAGAATATATTAAATAGCAAAATGCAAATGTTGATATGATTAATATTAAAACCTGAGCATAACTCATCTGCGCTTTTTTACTAAAGTATTTTTTTATCATTTTATTATCTATTAAATTTTAGAGTGTGATTATCAGAGCTTAATCTTCTCATTGCTTCTCTGTATTTTTTGTAAGATATTGATATCTGTTTGTCCATTTTAAAATCCTGCAGGCAAAGCACAACTTCTAATTGCAAATTTAAATTCTTGATTTGTTATTAAATCTTTTAGAGTATAGATTGTGTCTGAATCTCCTGTTTTGAATTTTTGAATATCATATTTTGGATAAATAATCATAAACCCTAAGATATCAAAATTACAATAATGAGCTTCTTGATTTGAAATTTCCATTGCAATTTTAGCTAAACCATAAATCCCACTAATTAAATTTGCTTTAAAGTTAGTAAAGCTTCTAACATCATCTCCGCGAGTCATTTTAAAATCTTTTTTAATATTTACAACAACTTTGCCTTTCTGAAGTTTTGTTTCTAGTTGCATATTTCCTGTTTCAATATCATATCTTGATTCAAGTTCAGATTTTAAAGTCTGAAAACAATTTGAAACTCTTGGTTGTATATAAGAAGTTATTTCATTTTCAATATGTTCAATTAACATTGGTCTTTGATTTATACATGGTTTGTAATAATTTTTATTATAACATAAATAAGTAAGTTCTTGTCCATCATACATTATACTTCCTTTTGGTTCTAAATCTCCACCATTTTCTAACAAAATCTCAACAGCTTCTTCAACAGCCTCATTAACACAACTTTCAATATATGCTTGAGGATTTTCTGTATCTGCAAGACTAATATCTGGTCTTTTTATTAATAAAAAGAGCAAGACAATAACCACTACTAAAATCAAACCTAAGATTATGAATATTGTTACTTGTGCACGATTGTTTTTCATTTTCCTTTTCTCTATATTTGTTAAATCTTTAAGCTGAGTTGATGAGTAGCTTAATCTCCTCATTGTGTTTCTCCTTATGCTTATAAGATATGGATATAGTTTTCATTTTTTCAACCATAAATTCACCCCTTGTTTTTTAATTTCAATAATCTTTTTTTCAATAAGAAGTCTCATTAAATATCCTTGAGCAGTGTTCCAACTAACTTTTAGATGCTTAGCTAATTCAGAACTAGTAACCACCCTCTTTTTCCCAATGTAATTTAATATTTTTTTCTTAGTTTGTATATTCATAAGTAAATACCTATTAATATTACTATGAATATACATAGATATATAAATGTTTCTTAAGAAAAAAACTAATCCTCTCTTCAGACGAACACTCCTTATTCAAAATTAATATTTGTTTCGTGTTAATCTTCAGTCTCAACCCTTGGAGCAAGAATAAAATTCAATTCAATAAAAGGGGTGTTAAACTCTAATTTTAAAGGATAATCTGTTGAAAAATTAATAACAGTTTTATCTACTATTTTTGTTGCTTTAATCATTTTTTGTAAATATTCTAGAGAATATTTAGAAGTTGCTTCTTGAGCCTGAATATTTACTTCGTCAGATGAAAATTCTGATTTAAAACTATTAAGAGAACCTTTTCCTTGAATCATAAATTTGTCTGGTTCTGAAACAAAACTACATGAATCTGCAACAACACTACAATCTTCAACTGCTTCTGCAAAATCAGCTGAAGCCATTTCAATTCTGCTTGTAAATTCTAAAATAGGGAGTTCTTTTTCCTCACCTTCAATTTCAATTAAAGCTAAATTAAACTCTCTTTTTATCTTATCTTGTATTTCAATTTTTAAGGTATTTTCTTCTCTTTTCATAACTAAAACACCATGAGCAGAACATCTTCTTAAAACCGCTTTTAAACTTTCTAAACTAACTCTTCATCATTCTCAACTTCAAATTCTGAAAAAGCTGCATTAGGTAATTTAAATGAAGTCATTGCAACATTAGCAGGATCAATAGCAAGAATACTAACTCCTTCTTTATTTACCTTAATTCTAACTTCTAAAACCAAATCAGAAATTATCCCGATAATTTCTGAAAATAACTTTGGATTATCTAATTTAAGTAACATTATCTAAAATCTCCTTATATTTGAATACATTTTTTTTCGCTTTTTCTGTTCTTTTTCTTCTAAAGTAATATTCTGCAGTGGATCTTCCATGCTGTTGAAGCATTTGTTCACTTTTGTAATCTGGTAAATTTGTTATTGGTTCAATAAAAATTCCCCCGTAATATTCAAAATCTAAAAGGTCTCCTTGACTTATACTTGGGACTATAAGTAAAACAGTTTTTCTATTTCTACTATCTCTCCCAGGAACTTTGTCTCCCTCATCACTAAGAATTTTACATCTATGGCCTTTTTCTTTTTGCCATTCAATTAACTGTTCAACACTAAGGTCTGAGCCACTTCCAAGAGTTTCAATATTATATCTCATTTAAACAAAATCCCTTTTTTCCTTTTAAAGATTATTATACTTTAATATCATTTAATATATAAATTAAAATCTCTCATTATTATCACTCAATATTAAAATGCAAGATAATTCTGAGAATAAAATGAGTCTTAAAGAGAAGAGAATTAGAGAAATCACTTTTATTTATTATTCTAGATCAGATGTTAGAAAGGCTATTTTCAAGTTTGCAAAAAACAGAGAATGTATTCCTAGATATTATGAAGGTTTTGGAAAACGTCCAGATACTTTTCAATATGACCAAGATATTTTAGAACAAGTTAGAAGAGGAGCAACCTCATTCCATTGTTCAGAAGAATTATGGCAAGATTCATTAGAAATCTCAAATGAATTATCAGAACAAGAATTCAATGATTTAAGAATTGGCTGGGATTTGCTTTTAGATATAGATTCTCCTTATTTAGAATATAGTAAAATTCTTGCTCAGCTTTTAATAAAAGTTTTAAAACAACTTTATGGAATTGAAAATGTAGGGGTTAAGTTCTCAGGAAGTAAGGGCTTTCATGTTATAATCCCTTGGAATGCTTTTCCAAAAGAAATTTATAATCAAAAAACAAAAGATATGTTTCCAGAATGGCCAAGAGCAATTTGTGGATACCTTAAATCTGTATTAGAAAAAAAATTAGAACAAGAAATATTAGAAGATGATAGTGTTAAGGAATTAGTTAAAAAAACAGGAAAACAAGAACAAGAATTAATTGTAAAAGAATGTATTAGATGCCATAGACCTGCTGTTAAAAAAAATCTAATAACTTGGATTTGTCCTTATTGTAAAAATGAGATTGTTAATTTAGAAGGGAGTTTTAATAATAGAAAAAAACCAATATGTCCTGAATGTAGAAAAGACCTTACTGAAAAATTAAGAAAGGAAATTTACTTTTGTGAATTTTGTCAAATCAATTCTGAAAAAAGTCCTGAAATGTTTAAAGAAGAAAAACTAGAAACAGGAAAATTAATAGAAGCAGATTTAATTTTAGTTGCTCCAAGACATCTTTTTCGTATGCCATATAGTCTTCATGAAAAAACAGCATTATCTTCTATTGTAATAGATAAAGATAAAATAAAAGATTTTCAAATGACAGATGCCAAACCTTTTAAAATAGATGTAAAAGAATTTTATCCAATTGCAAAACCAGAAGAAGCAAGAGAACTTTTAATAGAAGCTTTAGAATGGAAAGGGCAAAAAGATAGAGAAGAAGAACAAGTAAAAGCTTTACCAACACCTTTTTTTAAAAAATCAACAACTAAAAAAAATAAAAACTTTCAAAATGTAAAAATACCAAACCCAAAAGAAGATATATTCCCTCCATGTATAAAATTAATTTTAAAAGGAGTAGAACAAGATGGGAGAAAAAGAGCTTTATTTATTTTAATAAATTTCTTTAAATCTTTAGGTTTAGATGAGCAAGAACTTGAAAACAGGATTAGTCAATGGAATGAAAAAAACTACAAGCCCTTAAAACAAGGATATATTAGGAGCCAGCTTCAATGGCATAATAGACAATCAGCAAGACTTCCTCCTAATTGTGATAAACCTCATTATAAAGATTTAGGGGTCTGCAAACCAGATTCATTATGCAGAGAAATCAAAAACCCTATTAATTATGCTGTGAAAATGTATTTTAGAGGAATGAAATAATATTAATTATAATTCTGATATCTTAATAAGAATAAAGATATGTAGATGAGAGATTAAGCTCTTTCATCTTTAAGACTTAAAAATATTAACAAATAATAGGAAAAACTAAATTTATCCTATAAAATAAACAAATTTAAATACCTCGATTGTTTATTATTTTTATGAAAGAGAAAAGAGGAATAGTTTTCATATTAATATTAGCAATTTTATTAATAACTACATTAGTTAGTGCAGCTAATGAAACAGGAATTGATAAAGCATATTCTTGTTTAAGATCTCAATTAGGAGATGATTGTGGAGATACAAAATCAACAGAACAATCTGCATTAAGTTTATTAGCAATAGCACATGATTCTGGAAAACAATCTGATTGTAAATCTTCTCTTAATAATAAAAAATCAGGAGATTGTTGGGGAACAACATCTTCAGCAAATTGTGATTTAAAATCAACTGCTTTAGCAGTTCTTGCATTAGACAATATAGGTTCAAGTGTTGAAGACTATATTGAATGGTTATTAAGTAAAGAAAAATTATCAAAAGATTTAGATTGGTTTTTAGAAATTGATACAAATGAAGCAAGTGAGTGTAAAATACAAGTTAATGAAGGAAGTGAAAAAACTTTTAATATAGCTGAGAATAAAAAAATATCAGGAAGCTCCAGTTGTTTGTCTCCTGCAGAAGGAAACTATTATTTAAGAATTTCTGATTCTTGTCTTGATGATGAGTTTACAATTTCATGTGACAAGGATTTTATAACAACTTTGATTTATAAAAAATCAGGAAGTAGTGTTTATTATGTTTCAAGTCAAACACATTCTTCTTCATCAGGAGGAAATACACAAGAAAAAGTAAACGCATATTGTTTTGCAATATCTGGTAAATGTGATTATGAAGGAAGTTTATGGGCAGCATTAGCTTTAGCAAGAACAGGAAAAGAAACATCTCAATATATTCCTTATATAACTGCAATGTCTGATGAAATTGAAAATAGAAAATATCTTCCATCAGCATTCTTATATATGTTAACTAATGAGGATGATTATTATGCTGATTTAATTAACCAACAAAAACAAGGAAAATATTGGGAAGAAACAGGAAAAAAGTTTTATGATACTGCTTTAGCTCTTTTATCCTTGCAAAATGTTGATGTAGAAGCAGTAACTAATACTAAAGATTATTTATTAGAAATTCAAGATAATTCTGGTTGTTGGAATTCAAACAACATAAGAGATACATCATTTATTTTATATGCTGGATGGCCAAAACAACCAGTAATTACAGGAGGAGATGGAAGATCAGATTGTGAAGATTTTAATAATTATTGTGTTTCAGCAGGAGAATGTTTAGAAGAAAATACTTTAGATAATTTTTACTGTCCATATTTAAGTGATGTTTGTTGTGATACTGAACCTGAACAACAAAGTTGTGATGAAAAACAAGGAATTATTTGTTCTTCAACTCAGCAATGCAGTGGATCAGAAGTTATAGCTTCAGATACTAATTATTGTTGTCTTGCGTCTTGTATTGAAGCTCCAGAAGAAAATTCATGTGAAAAAGAAGGTTATTCTTGCGAAACTTCTTGTTCTTCAGATGAACAAGAAAAAACAGGATATGATTGTGATTATATTGGGGATGTTTGTTGTGGAGATAAAGAATCAGGATGGGGCTGGGGAATAATTATCTTTTTGATAGTGTTAATAATTCTTGTAATTCTTGCAATTATATTTAGAAATCAATTAAAAACATGGTGGTTTAGAATAAAAAGTAAATTAAAATTTGGAAGAGGACCTTTAGATAATATACAACCTCCAATGCCTCCGATGACAGGAGTTCCTCAATTACAAAGACCAATGTTAAGATCCAGAGCACCAAGAAGACCAAGTCATCGCCCTAGAAGGTCTTCAAGAAGACCTCTTAAAACTCCAAGAAAAAGACCAGAACAAGATAATGCCTTTGAAGATACTATGAAAAAATTAAGAGATATGAGTAAGTAAAAAATTGATTTTTTATTAATAATTTATTCTTTAAGAATTAAATTATCTGAGTAGCTTATCTTTCATCTTCATATCTTCCTATGCTTATAAGATATGAATTATTTGTCTATAATAATCTTTAAAAAGCAGGAACCTCATTTTTATAAATGAAAAAATCAAGAAGATTCTCTAAAAAATATAAATCTAAAGCTCCTAAAGACTTATCAGTAAAATTACGGGATGAAATTTTGAAAGAAAATTTTCGTATAAAATCAACAACAGGGAAATATCCAATGTACCTTATACATTATAAAAAGAGAAATTATTTTGTAGAATATGACTCTGTTAATGAGAAGATTATAACAATTCTTCCGGGAAGAGGATATGATAGATTTGGAATGAATATCTAAACCTTCTCCTCTGTATCTCTTCCTATACCTATAAAATACTAAATATCATTCAGTTAAATTTAAAATCTATTTATTCTTATCATAATCATGAAAAAAGAGATAATTATATCAGTCTTAATACTTTTATTAATCCCAACAATATTAGCAATAGATGTTTCTTTATCAAAAACAAGTTATCAACCACAAGAAACATTACAAGTAGAAATAACAGGAAACTTTATTTCTTTAACATCTTCAAATATTTTAGTTTACAAAAAAGATGCAGTGCATTCAACACCAGTAATATCTGATTTAACTAAACAAGGAGATGTTTATTATTTTTATGCAATTCTTCCTAATCAACAAGGAAACTTTTCTTTAAAGATTGAAGATTCCCAATATACAGAATCAGGACAAACTAAAACAGACACAATAACAAAAGGTTTTATAATTGAAAAAACAAATCAATCTGCTTTAGCAATAAATAAAGGTTTTATTATTACAAGTGAAGATTTTTCTATTAAAATAAAAAGTTTAAATGATAATCAAGAAGTTTCAGCAGAATTAGATTCAACAAAAGAAAAAAAGAATGTTTCATTAATACAAGATTCTGAAAAAACTCTTAGTTTTTCAATTTTAGCAACAGAATCAATAAAAACTAATCTTAAAATTAATGATTATAACATTCCTGTTTTTATAGTGAAAAAAACACAACTCTCAACAAACCAAACAAACCAATCTGAAACAAACCAGTCAGAACCCCCGAAAATTGATATAGAGGATAAAACAGATGAAGAAATAGCATCATTAAATTGTGTTGATATGGGAGAAAAATGCGAAGATAATGAAAAATGTAATGGAGAAATTGTTTCAAGTTTAGATGGCTCTTGTTGTGTTGGAGAATGTAAAGAAAAAACGCAAATAAATTATGCCTGGATTATCGGAGTTATAATCCTAGTAATTGTTGCAACATTAGTCTGGTTTTTTTATTCAAAAGCAAGAAAAAGACAAAAACCAAAATCAACAGAAGATATTTTAGATGAAAAATCTGAAGATTTTGATGACAGAATGAAAGGGTCTGAAGTTAGTGGTGGTTTAGGAAGAGTTTGATTATTTAATAATTTTATCTATATCTCTATAAATCTTTAAGTTATGTTATGAATAGCTAATCTCTATAGAACATATCTCCCTATGCTTATAGGATATTAGAATTATTTCTTCTTCTTAGAACTCTTTTTCTTAGGTTTAGTTTTCTTTTTAGCCTTGCCTTTTATCCCTTTTTCTAAATTATCTATTTTTTCATAAGCTTCATTTAATTTCCCGATTAAAGCATTTTTTTCCATTAAAGATATTTTAGAAATTTCATCATATTTGTGGATTTTTACACAAAGATTTGAAACAATAGAACTTAAATCATAATTTTTAAATTCTAATTCTTTTGGCTTAAGTATTTCCACATGAGATGGAAGCATATTCAAAGCAATATCAAATATAAGACTTAAATTATCTGAGATTAATTCAACTTCTGCAAAAGTTGTAAAGAAGTTTTTAACACCTTCTTTTTCAACAGGTTTTGGTTCATGAATTTCTTTTCTTATAATATTAATTCCTTTTTGCTCTCCTAGTTTATCTACAAGCGCACTTAGAGTATTTTTAATATGTTCAGGAGGTCTTCCCATTATTTCAAAAATAAACAATGCTTTTATTTCCATTTTTTATATTTTAATATTATCTTTATAAATCTTTAAGTTGAGTTGATGAGTTTAACTTTCTCATCTTCATCTATCTAATTTTTGTCACCATCTTTTTTAAAAGACGGCCTTATAAGATGTTAGTTTAATCTATTATCTAGTTTTTTAATTCATAATTTCAATAAAAATCAGTTAATAAATTTATTTGTTTTAGAATATTAATAAAAACCCATCTATCGCTAACAAGGAAGAGCATAATAATTTAATAAACTCGCCCTCCCTTATTAACACCAACTATATGAATCGTCTTTCTCACATACCTCATCTAATCTCTCTTTCAATTCATAAACAGCCTGTCTTAAAACATCAATCTCTGTTTCATTTTTTAATCTCTCTATAACTAAAGGATCAATAATTACATTGTCAGATTGATTAATTTCAGAAACATTATTTTCTATTTTCTCCTCAGAGATTTCTTCCTTAACATCTCCCCACAGCTTAAGACTTGTTGTATGCTTTATTCCTTCCCCATACCAGTAGGTAATCTCTCCATCACCTATACTATGTTTCAAATCCATACTGTTACCGTAGCCATAGGGACCTGCTGCTATAGGTTGGACTTGTAATAGGAATAAAAATATAATTAGTGTTACTAAAATTATTCCTATCTTTTCACCTCTTTTATACATTTTTATCTCTTTTTAAATATAAAATATAGTATTATAATTAATATAACTACAATCATTCCAATAATAATCCAACTTCCCAAACCACTTTTTTCTTTTATTTTTTCATCAACTTTTTCTATTTGATCTAAAGATTCATTTTCAGCAATAGAGATTATTCTATTTAAAGAAATTAATCTAACATTGGGATTATTTAGTAAGTTCTCTAATCCTTCTTTAGTTATATTTCCTGAAAATCCTTCATTTCCTAAAAGCTTTTTTTCTAATTTAAATTCATCTTCTGTAAGATTAAACAACAATTGGTTTACGATAGTTATATTTTGAGAGTATAAGTCAACCATTACAGAAACCCATTCTGTTTTATTAAATTCTCCTAATATCTCAGATTCATACTCAACACCAGCATCAGAAAATGAGGTGGTTTCAGCACTAACAACTCCAATTATACTTACAATTATTAAAGAAACCAACAACCCAAAGATTATCTTATTTCTCATATTCCTTCTAATAAATTATACTTTTTAAATTTATTTATTACTTTAAAGTTATAATATTTTCTCCTCAGAGATTTCTTCCAACATCTCCCCACAGCTTAAGACTTGTTGTATGCTTTATTCCTTCCCCATACCAGTAGGTAATCTCTCCATCACCTATACTATGTTTCAAATCCATACTATCCCAGAACCATATGGTCCAGCATGAATATTAGAGATGTTTAAAAGGAGTGAAAATACTATGATAAACAGAATTAGACTTATCTTTATCATCTCTTTTTTATTTCTATTAATCATTCTTTATTTTACTCTTTTTTGTGAAATATTAAATAAATAATTAGTAAGGCTACTAAGATAAATATTCCTATTAACCATAAGTTAATTTCAAATTCTTTTTCTTCTTTATTTGATATATTTTCTTCAATTTGTGTTTCATTTTTATCATTCGTTGCATATACTGATTCACTAAAATAAATAACTTTAATTCTCTCATCATTAATTAATTTATCAAATCCTTTTTTAGTTACCTTTCCAATAATCCTCTTAGAGGATTTTCTTACAAATTCAAAATCAGATTCTGTAAGATCAGAAAACAGATTATCGGCTTCTGACATATCTTTTAATTCAAAAAAAACACCTACCAAAGTTTGATTTGTTTTATTAAATTCCCTTAATATCTCTGATTCATACTCAACACCAACATCAGAAGTTAACATTTCTGCACTAATCACTCCAATCATGCTCACAATTATTAAAACCACTAACACCCCAAATATTATTTGTTTTTTCATCTATCTTAAGTAAACAATCTCTTAAACCAATTAAGAACCCTCTAAAAATCCAACCCCTTAATCATATCTAAATTATCTAATTCATTTAGTTGCAATCTGCTATTTGATAAAGTATAAAGAACATTTTCAATATACAAACTTCTTATAATTGAAGAGTCTCCTCTAAAAGAAAAACTTTCCCCCTCATAATGAGTTATTCTTCCTTTTAAATCAAATCCTTTATCTAAACTAATATCATAAACATAAGCTCCTTGAAATGTAAACTCTCCTCTTTGACTACTGCTAGTAATTTCTCCCCTAATTTCTGCAAGTGTTATTGGAATAACTAATAATCCTTTATCTTTATCAAATAAAAATGCCTTAGGGTCATGCAATGCATTTGAATCAGTCCCTCTGTCTCCAATTATAATTTTATGTAATTCTATTGGATTTTCAACATCACTAACATCAAAAATTGCTATTTTAATTCCTTGATACCATGCAAAATCTCCTATCTCAGCTTCAACACTATCTTTTCCAATACCTATAAGATGTGTTTCACCATAAGGATGAAGATAATCAGAATAACCAGGAATTTTTAATTTTCCTAAAACTTCTGGATTTAAGGGATCAGATAAATCAATTACAAATAATGGATCAACTTTCTTAAAAGTAACAATATATACTTTTTCTCCCATAAATCTTACTGAATATATACTTTCCCCAGGAGCTAAATCTTCTAATTTTCCCACAAGTTCAAGATTTTTATCAAGAACATACAAATTATTAGAAGAACTCCTGCCAATAGTTGTAGCAATCCTAAAATAATTATCATGTTCATCCATTGAAAATTGGTTTAAAATATGGCCTTTAACTTCTCCTTCATCTATAAATTTAATTTTTCCATTGTCTAGTTCAAATTTTATTATAGCTGTTTTTTGAGAGCCATCTCCCCAAGAAGGCTGTGCAATGTAAAGATTATTAAGAGAAGCATAAACATTCTGTCCGCTTCCTACAATAACTTGTTTTTCAATTTCTTCATCTTCATCACTCATTGAAATTGATGCAATTGTAATAAAACTTTCAGCTTGAATTGGCTCAATATAACCAATATCAGTACATTTTGCAATAGGTTCTATATCATTTACTCTTGGATATAAATCATCATCAGTTTCTCTGTATCTTGGAACAATATCTTCACAAAGAACATCATCCCTATAACCTGGATATGAATTCACAACAAAATACACATAAGAATCAATCTTTCTTGAAGTTAAATAATTTCCTTCAAAATCAACAGTTCTTAATAATTTAGGATTTTCTTTATTAGATATATCATATAATCTAACAGACATAGCACTCATACTTTTAGGATTAGATAATTTTTCTCCATATTCATTTTTATCAAAATTATAATTTACAGAACCAAATACTAATAGATTATTATTTTCAATAAATAATTCTCTTGGATTAAATCCATTTAATTCTACTGTAGATAAAATTTCAGCTTCATCAGCAGGATAAGCTTCAACAATAACTAATTTTCCTTTTGTAAGAGTATAAATATATTTTCCATCTGTTTTAATAACATCTGCTTCATCAACACCTTCTACCTGTATATTTGTTTTTGAATAATCTGTTGCTTTTTGTGAGGATTCACTAGCAATATTTCTTGAAGCCTCCATTATTGAACCTGTCTTTACACCTGACGTCAAACCTATAGGGCCATCTCTTCCCCTAAAAAATAATCCTCCTACTACTTTTTTAATACCAGAAATAATACCTATCTGATTTCTGCTTCTTTTTGCTTCATACACTTTCTCAAAAGCCTGAACTAATTCTTTATCAGATTTAAATCTAGCTAAATTATCAACTTGTACTTCTTGCCCTTGGTTTTGAAAATAAAAATATGCAACATTCGCAGCAATAAGTAATGATGCAAACACAACTAATGGAAGAATCAGCCTTATTTTACTTTCTAAATATTTTGTCTTTTTCTGTGCAAAAACAAAGACCTTATTTGATGCCTTATACATATTAATTTTATTACCTTTAGGGCTCCAGAAAAAGTCCTTAATTTCTATTAAACCATTTTTTATTAATTTCTGAATATTATAATGAACAGTAGACATGGGAATCTTAAGTCCTTTAGAAATATCTGTTTCAGAAGCTTCTTTTTCTTTAATATGATCCAAAATCTTTTTACATGTTTTATTATTTAGTATTTCTGCTAAGTTTGTTGCTTCATCTTCTCCAAAGTCAATTAAATGAAATTTTTTAGCCATATCAAAAACTTAAAGAAAGAAAGTATATAAATGTTTTTTAAGCTTCAAGTTCAGTTGAAGCTATTGGTTTTTATGTTTAAATCTAAACAAAATAATTTTTTAATCCAACTTTTTAAAAACCAATAAAACACAAACACCTACACATAATAATGCAAATCCATAAATAGCATATTTTTTTATTAGTTCTGTTTTAGATTTATAAACAATATTATCTTGGGTTTTTATATCTTCTGTTTGTTCTAAAACTTGGGGTGTTCCTAATTTGATTACCTCTCCAGCAACTAATGTAGTTTTTAATGTCTCAGAATTATTAGATGTATTAATATCTTCTACAATAGACCCTTCATCTCTTCCCAAAATTTCTATATATTCATATTCTTCATCTCCCCCTTCTATTTTAAAAAATATTTTTGCTCTACCATAAAAGTCTTTATAATCTTCCCTAATTCTTAATTTAATATCTTCTGTTTCACTCCCAGGACCATTAAAAAAATCATCAACATAATATTTCCCAGATTTCCATTCTTCTTCCTCTTCATCATATCTATCAGAAATTACAGTATCATTTTTCTTAAATTCTATCCAAACTTTGATATTATATAGAGCATCTTCTAAATTAAATGCTTTAATTTCAATTTCAAATTCTCCTCACCATTTAGAATATCTTCATCATTCCAATTAATTTCTAGGTAAATTGGTGCATCTTCCTCTTCATCTTCTTCATCAGGTTCATCATCTGGGTTATCTGGTTCTTGTTCACAAGAATTTTCAGAACCCCTTGTAGCTTCTGTAAAATTCCATCCCCAACTACAATATTGCCATGTTTTGTTGTTGTTATAAGTATCATTTATTTCATTTGTTTCAAAAATTAGTTCTGAATTGTTGTTATATAAAAATAATTTATTATTATTGTCAGTAAGCAGATTATGAGAAGTATTAAAAACATAATATCCAGAAAAAAAAGCACTAAAAGTCATATTTCTTCCATTATTACTTCTAATCTCCCAACCAGTTAAATTAATTTTTTCATCAGAATATAGTTCTATCCATTCTTTTCCAGAATCTCCAGTTCCATTAGGATTCAACTCAATCTCATTAATTCTAACACCCAAAACACCCCCAATCACAAATATAAACTCAATAATCAAGACCAGTAAGATCATCCAACTCTTTTTCATCCTTAAATACATTATCCCCTATTTTTAAAGATTTATCTTTT
>JAFCDA010000017.1 GCA_017609915.1 Candidatus Pacearchaeota archaeon | reverse complement strand
TTTTTTATTTTAAAACATATATTTAGTGGGCTTAATCACTTTTCAAATTCTCAGTTGGGGCTTAATTTTACTATTATTTTGGGATACTTTTAGTAAGAAAGGTTTATAAATAGTTTCTTTTGTTTATAAGAAGATTAAAATGAAAAAATTATACAAAGCAATTGGTGTTGGTATTGTAGGTCTTTCTCTAATCTTTGGTGGGTGTGAAAAAAAGAAATCAACACCAAATCAACAATATATAAAACTACAAGGGACCGTGCTTACTGAAAATTATGTGCCACGTAACACTGGAAGTTTTATTGATCCTGTTATAAGTAGTAAATACTCTTTTTCAGTGGATACTAAATTTGGAAAAAAAGCAATTCAAATTCAATCAACAAGGCAAATTTCAAAAGAAACTATTGATTCTTTAGTTGACCCAGAAACAAAAGTTGAAATAGTAATTAGAGAAGATGAGACTATTTATAAACCTTTCTTACTAAAAGTATCCCAAAATAATAGTAAAATTAAGCCCCAACTGAGAATTTGAAAAGTGATTAAGCCCACTAAATATATGTTTTAAAATAAAAAAAAATCATATTAATTTGCAGAATAAAAGTAATAATCAAAACCTAAGATTTCTAGCAAGTTTATATAATGAGGAAAGTTTAGAAGAAGTTGAAAAATGGTTTGATAAGTTAGGGGGTGAAAATTCTTTTTCAAGAAAAAAAGATGATTCTATGAGTTTAGATAAGTTTGTAAATTTAATTTTTGAAAGTTCTCCTTTTATCACTCTTCAAATCTGTTGGACAAGTTAAAATAATATTAGATATTGTGCAAGTTTTCCTGACAAAGAAAAGATTGAGAGATTTTTATGGATAAAATGTCCACCAACTCCTTCTAATTATGAGAAAGTAAGGGAATTATTTAAAGAAGCATATGGACAAGATATAGAAGATGTTTCAAATCCATTAGAGTAAATAAAATCTTTATTCCTAATTAGGGCTTAATTCTCCACCATCAGGCAACCAGCCCATTTTTACAACATAACCAATCACTGCCCTACCATTATCTAATAAATCACCCCACCAACCAGCATATTCATTAAAAAACAAACTAACATTCTCAGAGCTATTTAATTTAATATTTTGATTGGCAATTATAAAAAAAGCTCCAATCAGCAAAAATACAACAATAAACATAAAAGTTTTCATTTGTCACCTATTTTATTTTTTCTTAATATCTTACCAAAAGGGCAGTGTGTTCTTCTTAGCTTAATCCATAATAACATTACTGTATTCTTTAAGAGATATTAGATTTATTAGTTATTATCAAATTTACTTCTTATCCTGCTCTATCTCAGTTTTATTAAAAAACGTTCCGTTTGTAGAAGTCCAATCCATTTTAATAGCATTTGCAGTAATTGTTTTCAAATTTTGAAATCCATTACCTAACCATCCAAAATAAATTTTACCAGCATCCATAATTCCTTCATAACTAGTTAATTCAAGCTTATTTTTAGTATAAACAATTAAAATAGTTCCACCTAAAAATAATATTAAAAGCACACACAATATAAGTTTAATTTGACTTTTTGTACTGCTGAATTTAATAAATGCTAATCCAATTATAACTATAATAATTGCAATTATTATCCAAATACTTATCATCTTTTTCTACCTTTGTATGCTATAAAAGAGGTTTAAGTATAAAAATATTTTGGTTTTATTTAATATCTATCAAAATCTTTTCCTCAATATCTCTTTTTCTTTATTATCAATATCTTATAAAATATTTAGTTTTATTAGGAGTAGCTTAAGCCATCATAACATCTCATTATTCTTGATGAGATACCAACTTGTTCTCTCATAGCAAATCATTTATTCTTATCAGCTTATTAGTAGAATTTCACTAATAGGTTATTGAGATGTCTTAGAATTTTTCATCTTTCTTTTAATAAACTTAAACAATTCCATAACAATAAATCCTACAAAACTTAATCCAATTATATAAAACCAATCATACATGCCCAAACTAACAAAACCAAACAAACTCCCTAAGGGGGTGTATAATGCAATTAAATGAACCCCAATTGCAAATAATACAGCATAAATCAAATATTTATTCATAGAGGATTTAAAAATAGATTTATCTGATTTGCAGTTAAAAACTAAAAACATTTCAAACATAATAGAAGCAGTTACTACCATTGTTCTTGCCTTAGTTATATCAAGCATATGCCAATAAAAAAATACAAAATCAATTATAAATGCAATAAGCCCTGCAATTAAAATAAAACTAAGTATTCCACTTAAAATTCCTTTCTTACTTGGTTTTTCTTGCATAACCTCTTTATCCATTGGCTCTGAACTCAAAGCTAAAGCAGGCAAGCTGTCTGTAACAAGATTAATCCACAAAATTTGCAATGGAAGCAAGGGTAATAATTCTGGCTTTCTCCAAAGCAGCATAACTACAAGAACTAAAAGAACTTCTGAAAAATTAGCAGATAATAAAAACTTAACAAATTTCTTAACATTATCATAAATTCTTCTTCCTTCTTTAACCCCTGAAACAATAGAAGCAAAATTATCATCTAATAAAATAATATCAGAAGAATCTCTTGCAACATCTGTCCCTTTAATTCCCATTGCAATCCCAATATCAGCTCTTTTTAAGGCAAGAGCATCATTCACACCATCTCCTGTCATAGCAACAATTTCATTTTTCTGTTTTAAAATATTAATTATTCTTAATTTATCTTCAGGAGAAATTCGCGCAAAAACAGAAATCTTATTAATACTCTCAAATAATTTTCTATCACTTATTTCTGCTAATTTTATTGCATCAATACTCTCTCCTTTTAATCCAATCTCTTTAGCAACAGCATCTGCAGTTAATTTAGAATCCCCTGTCATCATTAAAACTTTAATACCTGCTTTATGAGAAAGTTCAAGTGCATTTGCAACTTCTGGTCTTGGAGGATCAATCATACCTTGAAAACCAATAAAAACTAATTCATTTTCTGCATTTTTTTGAGAAACCTCCCCAACAAGCCATTTGTATGCAAAACCTAAAACTCTCAAACCATTCATTGCCATATCTTCATAAACTTTAATTAACTGCATTTTCCTTT
The DNA here is from genome assembly GCA_017609915.1 of Candidatus Pacearchaeota archaeon. Lineage (GTDB taxonomy): Archaea > Nanobdellota > Nanobdellia > Pacearchaeales > GW2011-AR1 > ARS1285. The sequence continues at coordinate 5,167 of JAFCDA010000017.1, read as the reverse complement.
TTTCAGTTAATCCAACAAACTTTCCATCAATTAATTCATAAGCACATCTGCCAATAATTTTCTCAGGAGCTCCTTTAACATAAGAAATAACATCTCTTCCTTCTTTTCTAACCACAGACATCATTTTTCTTTCAGAACTAAAAGGAAATTCCTTAATCTTAGGCTCTTTTTCAGTTATTTTTTTCTTATCTAATCCATTTTGCTTTGCTGCAATAACCAAAGCTTTTTCAGTTGGGTCTCCTAAAAGATAATATTTGCCTTCATCATTTTTTTCAATTCTTGCTTTATTACACAAAATTCCAATTTTAAAAAGCAAATCTCTTCCTTTTCTTGAATTCATTTTTCCATTAACATATATATCCGAAACTTTCATTTTTCCTTTTGTTATGGTCCCTGTTTTATCTACACAAATTACAGTAGTTCTTCCTAAAGTTTCAGAAGCAGGTAATTTCCTAACTAAAATATGTTGTTTAATCATTCTCCTTGTTGCAAAAGCTAATCCTAAAGAGACTACAGCAGGCAGCCCTTCTGGAATTGCAGAAACAGCCAAACTTACTGCAACTAAAAAAGATTGAAAAAGTTCTACACCATCCCAGATTAATAATAACACAACTAAACCTGTTAAGATTAAAATAAAAATTCCTATTTTAAAAGCAAATCTATCTAATTTATCTTTAAATGGATTTTTTTCAGGTTTAATTTTTTGAACTAAGCCAGAAATCTTACCTAATTCTGTTCTCATTCCAGTATCTATAACAACTGCTTTACCACTTCCAGCAACAATCTCTGTTCCCTGATAAACCATATTTGTCCTATCAGCTAATGGGGCAGAAACTTTCAATAACCCATCAATTTTTTCTTCAGAAACACTTTCACCAGTTAAAGCTGCCTCATTTATTTTCAAACCTTCTGACTTAAAAAGTCTAGCATCAGCAACAATCTTATCCCCTTCTCTTAAAATCAAAATATCTCCAGGAACTATTTTCTCAGAATTTATCTTCATTACTCTTCCATTTCTTAAAACTTTGGCTTCAGGAACCATCATCTTTTTTAATGCTTCAATTGCTTTTTCAGCTTTATATTCTTGGAAAAATCCAAGACCTGCATTTATTAAAAGAATAACAGAAATAACAGCAGAATCAATAACAGAACCCATAAAAATAGAAAGAATAACAGCTAAGATTAAAATAATAATTAAAAAAGATTTAAACTGGCTTAAAAAAATCTTTAAAGCATTAAAATGCCTTGTCCTTTTTAATCTATTTAAACCAAATTGTTTGAGCTTCTCAGAAACCTGAGTCTCATCCAAACCCTCAACATCAGAATCTAATTTTCTAAATACCTCTTTTACAGATAATGCATGATAATTCATAATATATGATAGAGAATACAGATTAAAAACTTTCTTGTTAATTCCAAGCCTCTAATCTTCATAACTTAAAATTCCATTAAGATATTAGCATAAGATTAATAAAGAAAAAATAATTATTCTTCCTCTTCTTCTGTTGCCAAAAAAGCCCACCAAGGTTTTTTAACCCTAATAACCTCTCCAGTCTCAGCATTAATTTGTGCTTTGTTCATAGCTTTAATTCTAAACATACCTAAAAGTTTATGATGTCTTTGAACTTGCACTTCATAAGCTAATTGTGTTTGATTTCCTTTTTCAACTTCTTTTAATTCAATTGTACAATTATTTTCTGCAGAACAAACTTTTAATCTCAACCTATTAAGAGCAGTTTCAGAAGCAGTATCAGGCATAATTTTAATTTCAGAATATTTTCCATTACTTAATTTTGCTTTTAATTTTGTTTTATTATTTTTAGTTTCTTCTTCTAATTCACATTCACAATTTGCAGAAACATTACCAGATTGTAATAAAAACCTATTTTGTGCTAATTCTCTAACTCTAATTTGTTCTCCTGTTAGAGAAGTATAAACTCCTGCTTTAACTCTGTTTCTTATTGTTTGCCCTAATCCTTGATTTCCTTCACCATTTCCCTCATCTTCTTGTTCTTCTTCATTACAAGCAGAATCATACCAATAACCTCCAGCATCTGTGCACTCATTTTGTCCAACACATAAATCTAAATTATCAGAATCACAAACTTCAGTATCATTTCCATTAGTTTGATTAGTATCATTATTTTCAGCAACAACAAACCCAGCACCAACTAATAAAACTACTAAAACCAATCCAAAGATTATTCTTTTCATATTTTTTTCACTATTTCCCTCTTTAAATACTTTCCCCATTAATTAAATAAATTAAAAATAAAAAAGAAAAATTATAATTTATTTGCAATTGCTAACACTATGCTTGCAACTGTTAATACAACAACTATCCATCCAGCAACTACAGTAATTATGTTTGGAATCCATCTAACAGTTAAAACTTGGTCAATCATACCAAATCCTACTGCAAGAGATACTAATACGCCGGTTATCCAAGCAGCTAAATTAACTAAATTGCTTACTGGTTTTCCTTGTGCCATTTATACATTACCCCCTTTTTCTGATTAATCCTAATCTTATATTTTATTAAAGAAAATTCTTTTTATAAATGTTTTGTAAATTAAAATGCCCCTGCCGAGCATATAGGTAAAATGTTATATTGATGAGCTTTCTTGTATTAACAATTTATCCACATTTTTGTATTGATTGTGTGTGACTGCTTTGATTTATAAAGATTGTCGAGATTGAGTGGATAGATGAAGAAAAACTTAAAAACACCAACATCTTAATATTTCTGCCTAAAGGAAAGAGTTCTGATATGAGAATGAAATTCAAAAAACACATTGAAAAATATTAATTAATTTGATTCCTTATACAAAAACATCAAAATAGGCATTATTTCTTTGCCTTCTTTAATCATCTTTATATTCTTTAACAATCTTAGCATCTCTGATTATCCTACAATAATGTTCTTCCAAATCTATGCCTGACTTCTTACATTTACACATATCCATCTTATGATGTTCCTAACTATAGCTCTTCTTTTTATCTTTACAATGAGGACATTTCCATTCTATTATTGTGTTTTTATAAGATTGCAATTTTCTTTTCCCATAAAGATTTAATTTTCAGATTTCTCTAAATCCTCTTTAATCTTTAAAACCTGTTTTTTAAGAACAGGAATATCATTTCTTATGATTCCTAAAACAATATCTAAATCAACTCCAAAATAATGATGAATCATTTTGTCTCTTGTCCCTACTATTTCTTTCCAAGAAATCTCTCTATATTTTTCTTTTAAGCTATTAGAAATGTTTTTTACAGCTTCTCCAATAATCTCTATTTCTCTAACTATTGCACTTTGTTTTAATCTGCTTGAGATTAATTTTTCTTTGGTCAATCCTTTTGAAAAATCTTCTATTGCTTTTATGCTTTCAAGCATATGTTTAATAAAAATTACATCTCCTTTTTTACTCATAGTATTCTCACTTCCTCATTTAAGACCTGCTTTTTAATATAAGGACTAATATATTTGTAAGTTACTAAATCAACTTTTTTCCCTAGTTTATTTTCCAATTCAATTTCAATTCCTGCAAACCCAAAACCAATCCCTTTTGGGGGTTCAACCAATATATCTATATCACTATTCTTTTTTTGCTCTCCTTTAGCATAACTTCCAAAAATCCCTGCTTTTTTTATATTATTTTTCTTTAAGACCTGGATTATTTTTGGTTTAATTTGGTTTAAAGTTTTATTTACTTTATCTTGTATTAGTTTTTTGTCTGCTTGTTCTTGTTTTTTCTCTAACTTATCTTTTGTTAAATTAACTCCTAAGTAAATCCTTTGTTTTTTGAATTTTTTGCCTTCCCGCATATTTCTAACTCTATAATAATATTTCTTATCTTTTCTTTGCTTTACTTCTGTATATACCATGATTATTATACGGGCACATAATATATAAATCTTTCTATGTGCACGTTATAAGAAAAGTCTCATTAAATGGTCAAAAAGGTATTATGCCCCTGCCGAAAACTTAACTAGGTTTAGGTTAATTCTTATAAAAATTCCTAATAGAAAGATTTAAATAGTTAGTAAGATTAATCTTACTAATATAATAAAATGGCAAACATAAGTATAACTAAAATAAGCTCTAAGGGACAAGTAGTAATACCTCAAGATATGAGGGAAGGATTGTCAGAAGGAGAAAAATTAGTAGTTATAAAAAATGGGCAACAAATAATATTAAAAAAAATGGATGATTTTGATAAAAATTTAGAAGAAGATTTAGAATTTGCTAAAAGAACTGAAGAAGCTTGGAAAGCTTATGATAGAGGAGAATTTATTTCTATGGAAGCTAATGATTTTTTAAACGAAATTAAAAAATGGTGAAAATAGATTATAAGCCCACATTTAAACATTTTTTTGATAAAATTAAGGATAAATTATTAAAAGAAAAAATAATAAAACAAATTGAGAAAATAATTCTAAATCCAGAGGTTGGAAAACCAATGAGAAGCTTGAGAAAAGGAACAAGAGAGTTATACATTAGTCCTTATAGATTATCGTATGCATATCTCCCTAAGGAAGATAAGATAATAATTTTAAGTTTATATCATAAAAAGAAGCAATAAAGTTAAAATTAATTTTATTATGAACCTGAGGTTAAGTGCCCCTGCCGGAACTGTGTTGGAAGTGATAGGAGCGGGGATTGACTTATTTCTTAGCAATTTTCCATAAGGATTTTGAGGATTTGAGAGAGAAGTTGAAAGAAAAGTTTATCCTAAAAGATCTCTAGGAAAGAAATTATATTTATATTCATGAAATAAAGGTATAACTTCAAATTCTTTTATTACATCTTTAAATTTATCTCTTATTAAAAAAATCTCAAATCCAAGCTCCGAACACAAGTGACACATGCCCCCGCCGGGATTTGAACCCGGGTCCCTGCCTCGAAAGGGCAGAATGCTTGGCCACTACACTACAGGGGCTTGTTGTATAATTTAAAGAACTAAAAATGGTTTTTAAAGCTATTGCTTAATTATTTTTTAACTGATAATCTGATAATATTTTAGGCTTTTGGGATGAGTTCATAGCTTGATTCTTTGAGATATTGATTTTTTGCTATGAGAATATGAGCCTGCTCGGATTTGAACCGAGGACCCCTGCCTTATAAGAGCAGTGCTCTGACCAGACTGAGCTACAGGCTCACGAGCCT
>JAFCDA010000016.1 GCA_017609915.1 Candidatus Pacearchaeota archaeon | reverse complement strand
TGCAAGAATAATTTCTTTTGCTAATTTATTATTTTTACTTAATTTACTAAGAATATAACTAACATGAAAATAACTTAAATCAGTTATATTTTGAGCTTCTTCAGGTTTTTTAATTTTCATAACTGGAACAATCTCCATAATAATTCCATTAACAATTTTCTGATAATAATCTCTTGAACCATGAATTTTTTTAATATTTTTTCCTAAAACCAATAAAAATCTCTGCTTTTATTTTCTTTCCCTTTAATTTTTTATCTAAACTAAGACAAAAACTCCCAACAGCTTTGTCTATATCTCCAAATATCTCAATTGGTGGCCTAATTTTTTTTATCTGATTTTTAAGAATTTGATTTATATTCATATAATAACTATAGAAGTAGGTTATTTAAAAGATATGTTTTAATTTTCTTTAGTCAAGTTTTCTTTCTAAGAAAAGTCTAGCTTTTGGTTCTCCTTTTGGCATCAAAAGGAAGTTCTTTAGTCAAGTTTTCTTTCTAAGAAAAGTCTAGCTTTTGGTTCTCCTTTTGGCATCAAAAGGAAGTTCTTTAGTCAAGTTTTCTTTCTAAGAAAAGTTGCCTGGATCTCTAATTTTTTCATGAATTTCTTCAGTATTTGCTTTTAGTGTTGCAACTAAATCAATAATATATTTTCCTTCTTCAAGCTTATAGATTAAGGGCCTTCTTTTATTAAATAAATTAATAATATCAATTTCAAATTTTCCAGGCCTAATAACTTTTACAGACTCTAAATCAAGAATTACTGGTTTATCTGGTTCTTTTTCTAATCCTGTTATGTCTCTAATATCTTTTTCAATCTGAACCTTATCTGCCTTTCCAAGTTCTGTTATAACTTCTTTAACTTCTGGTTCTTCTAATCTTTCTTGCCTAATATAATAAAAAAACTTTGCACCACAACTACATCCACTTAATAATTCTTCAGAAGAATCTGGATACACTTTCCCACAGCTTGTGCATTGATGTGGCATCTTATAATTTTAGTATCTTTTTTAATTTAAATTGGAAATTGTAAGATGACATTGTAATAATATCTCAAAACACAATTATATAAAGATTATTGAATTACTTCATCATAATTTCTAATTTTTTAGGGTTTTTTCTCATTTCTTTAACAATTGTTGCAGGACCAATAATAGTCAAAGCATTTTGTTGTCCTGTTAAGGCTTTTGCTAATCCAAATTTAAATTTGGCCATAAATCCTAAAGAACTAGAATCTTGAGCAATCACAGCAAGCTCAACTCCTTTAAATCCCTTAATATTACCAATCATAATCATAGTATCTTCAATTAATCTTGTTTCTTCTTCAGGTCTTAGTTTTCCTTGCAAAACTACAACTTTATGATTAAGAACTATTTTCAATAGTTTTTTAATTCTCTCAACACTATTTAATCCTGCAATTTCACTATAAGGCATAAAATGTAATGTTAAACCCTTTAGTTTTTTATTTCTCTTACCCATTTTTACCTCTTTTTCTTGTTTTATATAATATAATTTTGTTTTTAAATTTACTCTTTTTAATGTTCCCTTAATATCTTTATGAATCTATCAGATTTGTTCTTCTGTTCTTAGGTCCTCATCTTCATATCTCTCTGCTTATCAAATTCTAGTATTCTTAAGCCTTCTTAGCCAACTTTAACAAAGATTCATAAAATTCATTAATATTCTTGCCTTTTTTTGCAGATATTCCAACAACTTCATATTCTGGAAATGCTGCCTCTATTTTTTTAAGATTAGATTTTTTTAAATCAATTTTGTTAGCAACAACTAAAACAGGAATTTTTTTTGCAATTAAATTTCCAACAATTGTTATATTTACTTGTGAATAAGGATTTTGAGTAGAATCTATAACAATTACAACAGCATCCATATCATCAAGCCATTTAATTGACTCTACAACCCCTTGAGTTGCTTCTTTTGCTCTTTTTTGAGCTGCTTTTTTCTTCATCTTCATTTTCATGAAATCCTCATAATCAATTTTAGTAGCAATTCCAGGAGTATCTATTAGTTTAAACTTCAAACTTTTCTCTTTATATTTTATTTCAACTTCTTCTTTAAATTGAACATGCCTTGTTTCATGAGGAACCTTACTAACTTTTCCCATTTCTTCCCCAGTCCAGTCTTTGCAAATTTTATTAGCAAGTGTTGTTTTTCCAGCATTTGGCGGACCATAAAATCCTAAACTAATATCTTTCTTTTTTTTGAAAAGAAAGCCAAAAATTCTTTTTTTAAAACTTTTCCAGATTTTTATTACCATTTTTTTATTTTATTATTAATATCTTTATAAATCTTTAAGCTTTGAATATAAAGTATAATTTATGTTCTCTTCTTCATAACTTTCTATGCTTATAAAATACTAATATTTTTATTTTCATCTCAGTAGAGCATTTATCTCTATACTTATTAGATATAAGTTACAATTATCAAGAAAATTTGTTTTATTAAGATTTCTATAATTTAACATATTACTTCAAATTCAACCCAAAAATACTTGGTTTATTAGGTCGTTTTTTTAATTCTTTTTTAACCTGTTTTTTTTCAACCCACTTAAAAACAGGAATTTCCCACATACCTGTCCTTTTTCCATGAAGTTTTCTCCAAGAATAAACTAATTGTTCATTAACCCATCCTAAGGGCCTTAATTTATTAAAAATATCTGACTTTCTAATTCCTTGATTCATAGAATTATTCATAAAATTAATTAGATTAAATAATTGATTTTTGCTTTTAAATAATTTAGATTCATAATGTCTTTTGTACCATTCTTGTAAAATAATATAGATAACAAATGCAGAAAAAAGTAAAGCAAAAAACCAAAAAATTGTCCACCCTAATGGTTTACAATCTGTTCTGCAATTTTTATAATTCTCTCCAAGAGCTTTTTCACATTTTTTATTACTATTGCAAACTCCTGCAATAATCCCTGTATTTAGATATTTTAATTCAGGAGAAATGTAAATTGGAAAATTCCCTATATCAATTCCTTCAGGATATAAAAATTCAATTGTTTTTATTTCAATTAATTCAGGAAAAATTACAGCTTCTGATATATCTCCAGAATTTTTAGTATCAACATCTTTAAAATTTATTTCTTCAGGATTTCCATTTACTATAAAATAAACTTCTTCTAAATCTTGTTTTGGTGTTAAAATAATCTTAACATAAGAGACTAAAGGTTCAATTTTAGAATCTCTATAATAAAAAGAATAAGTTTTTGATTCTAAGGAAACCTCTAAATTTTCTTGAATCCAATTATTAACCGCATTATGATATTTATCTTCTGATTCATCAGGTTTTCCTGCACCAAAATTCTCTAAAACTTCTAAATTTAATTGTTCTTTATTTGGAAAAAAATTCATTGGATTAATTAATTGACTTGTATCAAGTTTATAAGGGATTTTTAAGTCTAATAAAGAAGCCATAACTTCCACATAATCCTCATCCATAATAGCATCCTCATATTTCTTTTTTTGAAGATTAACACTAGAGTTTAAGTTTTCTAAATCAAATTTTTCGTCAATTTCTGATTTAATCCATACAGGAAGATTATTTAACTGGGTTCTAAGATTTGTTAAATCTTCTTCATATTCTATTAAAGTATCTGAAATTGATTCTTCAGGAGAAATAGCATTAATCTGAAAAGTTTTAGAAGATTGTCCATATTCATTTAAAACTTTTACAATCATTTCATAACTACCAATATCAGGATAACTATGCTTTATTGTGTTTGTTTCTGAAGTTTCTTTATCACTTCCATCACCAAAATCCCAAATATAAGTTAAATTAATCCCTGAATCTTCTAATATTATTGAAAACTCTACATCAACTAATGCAGAAACAGTAGTAGGGACAAGGTTTTTTATCCCTGGAACTGGTTTAATCTCAATATCTTCTTTAAAAATTTCTTTATCACCTAGTTCAAGTTTAAATTCTTCATTACCATAATCATCAGGAGTTAAAAAATCACCCTCACCGAGATTTAATTTTTGAAAATCAGAGGTTATTAAGGCAGGAGACTCAACAACATTATAAATTTTAGTTTCTGATAATGAACCCCCTTTCTCATAAAGCAAGTTTAAATTTGAAATTGTATTTGTTTGACTAATTCCTGAATAAAATTTTACAGGAATTATACATTCTGGTTCACAATTTCCATCATACTTAAAAGATACATAGTCCCAAATTTCATATGCTAAATCAATCCCTGTGTTTCCCTCATTAATTAAGTTTTGATTAAATCTGAAATCACTGACAGCACTATATTTCCCAGGTTTTACAAATATTGGAAAATCATATTCCTGATCCCCTGCAGAACCGCATGGAGAGACTCCCTCATATTTTATTTGATATTTTCCATTATCAGCAGAATCATCAACACTTATGCAAACTTCTGATTCTACATTTTCTTCAAGAGCTTCATAAAATTCAACATTACAACTAATTTCTCCTTCAGAACTTGCAGTAATAATACATTCTTCAGAATTTACTCCAGCATTAATTTCTATTCTAAAATCAGCTTCTCCTCCACTAGCTTCTATAATTTCTGCACCAATTTCAAAACTTTTTGCAGGAGGAATTAAATTTATTTTTTCACAATATTGAGAATCTGTTATTAAAAATTCCTGTCCACTAATATAATCTACGTCATTCCAACAACCATAATTATTACTTAATATACAAGAAAAATCATTAGAAACAGTATCAGCTTTCCAGTCAATTATTCCATCATCTAAAAGATCTATTTGTATAGGATGCAGACAAGATTTTCCTGCATTTGTTGCAATATCAAAGGAAAGACTATTAACACCTGTAATTTCCTCAGTAAGTCTAATCCCAAAAACTTTCTCATCCATTCCATCAAGAGTAAATGTTTCTGAGTTTTCCCCATCACCTGAAGAAGAATAACTTGATTCACAATCATTTGGAGAACAAGAATAAGAAGCATCAGTTTTATCTAAAAATTCTTTTAATTCAATAGAATCATCAAAACCAGTTAACAAAGAATTTGCAGGTTCATCTTCTAAACTAATATTTACCCAACCAGTGATTGTTTGAGAAGGCCCATAAATAAGGTCTAAATAATAAAGTTTGTCACCTTTTGTGAAATCTGATACAACTAAACTAACAGACAACATTCCTAACACAATTACAAACATTAAAATAAACACTTCTTTTTTCATGAGCAATTAAATGATTTAGCATATATAAAACTTATCAAACAATATTATAATTCTATAATCTTAAAGTTATACAAAGAGATTTTCACCTCATCTTCATAACTTTCTGTGCTTATAAGATACAAGTTAAGAACATAAAAAACTATTTAAACTCCAAACCCCTAATTTCATTATAAAAAGATGGTAAATATTAATCTAAATATTCAAAAAAAAGATTTATGGCTTTTATCAGTTATAGTTGTTTTTTTAGCTGGGGTTGGATTTGTTGTTGCTTATAATTCTGGTGGTCCTGCAAGTGTGATGGGACATAGTGCTGATGAGATGGGGTTTAACCCTTCTGATATAAATGCATTAGGATGGGGGGACGATTCTAATGGTGAGGTTACTTTTCCAAACGGCTTACAGATGAAATGGGGAAAAGCAGCACCAGGTGCTTTTTCCGTAGATTTTACAACTGAAGGATTAACTGATTTTAACAATGCTTGTTTTCAAGTAATACTTCAAACTGGAAATACTGGCACGCATTCGAATGAGCATCCAGATGCTGTTACCCGTCTGAGCAGGACTGGATTTACTATAATGCATAGCACTGACCATACACCTTTTCGTTGGTTTGCTATAGGAAGATAATAATTAATAAAAAAATCTTAGTTGTTTTTTCTTATGGATTTGAAATATCATATCCAACATTTAAATTTATAATGTGATTTCCAGGCCCATCAAATATAGCTATATATTCCATTATGTTAGAGATAATTCTAACAGTCATCAATGTTTTTGGAGTATACAACAGATAAAGTGGCTAAGACTCAAGTGGTGATTAATTTATGTAGAGATATTCATTTCCCTTTTTTCATCTTAACATAAGAATAATATATTAGGGCAAGTATTAAAACAACTACTATAACATTAAGCCAAGTAAAAAAATCTAATTTTACGATTTTTTCACAAGGGATTGTAATAACTTCTGTATCTTGGCATTCACTTTCTCTAGCACCCCATGTCTCATAAATTCCTGTCCCTATAGCACTCCAAGAAGCATAAATAAAACCATCTAATTCACAATTATCTTGCCAAGTTTCCATTGTATATGTACAAACCCCTTCTTCAACAGGAACAAAAGTATCATTACAAACTATTGTTCTATTATCTATTGCAGTGCAATTTTGATTAACGCCCTCCCATTCACAACCGCAAAAAGTTTCATACCAGCAAATACCATCTACTACTTCCCACCAATCATCATCTACACCACAATATCCTTCTCCTTTATGGACTTCAATACTGCTTATAGCAACCCATTTTGTATAATTATTGCATGATTCTTCATCTTCAAGTTTCCAACAAAAGTTTTTATCAGTGTAAACACAATTATAAAGCTCTCCTAGAGGACCAGATTGTCCAGTAGGAACACACTCTGAACCTGCAGGACAACAAAATTTATCTCCAACAGCATCAGGTTCATAACAATTTCCTATTGTAGGATTATGCTGGGGAGGAGAAACACTATAATCAACCCATTCTTCTCCATCTTCAGTACAAAAAAGTCCGCTTTGAATAGTTATTTCTATTTCAGTTCCTCCACAAACAAAACCTATAGGACAATCTGCACTTAAGAAAGGCATTGCAAATAAGACTGTAAAAATTACTAATCCAAATATTATTTTTTGTTTCATTTTGTTTTTTATATCAGTATTTTATTATATCTTCTGAGTCCTATAAGCTGAGTTCTTTAACTTATCTCTCATCTTCATCTCTCCCTATATTCATAAGATGCTAATATTTTTCACCTCTTTCTATGTTTATCAAATTCTAGTTTTCCTCAATCACAATTTATACCTAACATTTAAATTCACAATATGTTTGCCAGGTTCATCAAATATTTTTATATATTTCATTTCATCACCTACTTGTTTTGGTGTAAAAACAACCCCATCAACAGTCCAATCTAAAAATAAATTAGGATCAGAATCTATCCCATCTACTCTTAAAGCTAAATCATAACACCAAATAGATTCTAATAAATCAATTGCATCTACAACTTCATAACAATTTCCACTGCCATATTTGCCTTCACAAGCTGTTTGAACATAATCACAATCAGAAACTTTAGTTTTTGTTGCATCAATAGTTACAATTCTCCCATCAGTTGACTGATCTACAATAACAAAAGCAGTTATTCCTTCATCATATATATAAATTCTTGAATAATCTTCTATAAATTGAGCAGGAGTTCTTGGAAACATTTCTTGAGTATTTAAAACTATATTTTTTGTTCCAGCAGCAATATATTGATGAGTTGTGTTACAGTTTGTTCCTGACAAACAATTATCAAAAAAAGCACTTTCTCCTCCTCCAAACTTCCAAGTAATTGCTAAATCATCATCAACATCAGAGCTTATTTGTTCAAAAGAAATTATGTTTGTTTCTCCAATACCTTGTTTAATTACATAAGTTGTTTCAGCAACAGGATTTATTATCCGTGTTGATGGGGGTAAATTATCAAAACTATCTTCAGGAACATTTAAGTCATCAGATTCTATTCCATTAACAATAAAAATAAATTCTGGGTTTGAAATAGGATCTTTTTCCCAATCTTCTTGAGTTATTATCCATTTTGCAGCTAAATCAGCTCCAAAATCAAAACCTACTACACTTCTTATAGGGTCATCAAAAACAGCATCATTTTCAAAAATTTCAAAATCATAGTTCTGTCCTGCCATATTTTGGTAAATCATTAAAACACTATCTCCTATTTCAGCATCTGTTATAGGATTTCCATCCATATCTGCCCAATAAATATCTCCTGTTGGGATTACTCCTCCGTATCTGCAACAGATTTTAGTATCATAACCTGCAAAATCCCCTTCACTAATATGAGAATTAGTAGTATCATATAAGCTTACAACAACTTCTCCTCCCCAAGTACTACATTCAGCAGAATCAAGATCAGACACACATTCTAAATCTCCATAGCAAACAGGAATGCCTGAGCTAGCAACAGTTACTGTAGCATCT
>JAFCDA010000005.1 GCA_017609915.1 Candidatus Pacearchaeota archaeon | reverse complement strand
TACAAAGAAGAGATTAAGTTAATCAGATAATTAAACTGGTATGAGCTTATAGGATTGATAAAAGAATAATAAAATGAAAAATAAAAAAGCTTTTTTATTAGGAGAATATACTTTGAAAATAATAATTGGTGTTTTATGTTTGCTCTTGTTAGTTTATTTGTTGTATGGGCTTTATTCTAATTCAAAGGATGAAAGAAATTTAAAGATGGCAGAGGCTACTTTGGATGAGTTAGTTGAAGGAATGAATAAAGCTAGGGAAAGTGGAAATTCAGAGGCTATTATTTTAAATCCAGGGAAGTGGAACATAATTGCTTGGCCTTATAAAGATCGTTATGGAAGACCGTTACAATGCGGAATAAGCAATTGTATTTGTATTTGTGTTATAAATGAGAAACTTACAGATCGTGGAAGACCTAAGACTCAAAAGTTCTTTCTTAAAAAATGTGATTCTTTGGGGGTTTGCGAGATTTTTGATGAAGAAATTGGAACAGGAGGCTCTCCAATTATTATAGAAGATTCCCCTTTAGAAATAGGAATTAGTTATCAAAATAATAAATTTACAATATCAAGAAAATGAATAAAAAATCACAAACAGATAAGGTAATTAGAATTGTACTTTGGATTGTTTTTTTTTGCATAGCTTTATTAGCTTTGTACTTACTTTGGATTGTTTTTTTTTGCATAGCTTTATTAGCTTTGTACTTTTTATTTAAGAGATTTATTTGAAAATGGGGAATAAAAAAGGGGAATTAACATCTAAGCAAATTATAACGATTGTAATTTTAATTATAAGTTTTGTAATTATTTTAGCTTTCTTTTTGATGTTGAATCTTAAAGGAGAAATTGATAAAGAAGCTTGTAGAAATTCTGTTTCTTTAAGGGGGAGTATTCCTATTTTTAAAAATGTTATTAGTTTAAAATGTAAAACTCAAAATATTTGTTTTAGTATGGGTGGGGGTTGTGAAGAAAGTACAGATGAAATAATCAAGATTAAGGATGATGAGGATGATAGTGAATTAACTCAAGAACTTATTAAATTAAAAAATGATTGTTCTTGGATGATGGGTGAAGGAAAAATAGATTATGGTAGTAAAGGGGATTGCGCTATTTGTTATAAAGTTTATTTTGATGATAAAATCAAAGAAAAATTTAAGATAATATCCCCCAATGAACAAGTGCATACTAGTAAGGTTTATGCTGTTATTACTAAAATTGAAAAAAATGAACAAACTTATCCAAAATTTATAGAATTTACCTCTGATTCCTTAAACAATATGAAGTGTTCTAAGTTTGTTACAGAGGTTTAAAATTATTTTAGTTAATCTAAAAGTTTATATATTGATGTATAGTTGATATATAATGAAAGAACAATCAACAATTCTTCTAAGGAAAGATTTAATTGAGAAATTGAAAGAAGCTAGGGAACATCCTAGACAAACATATAATGAATTAATTATGAAAATGGCTGATATTTTTATCAAAATTAAGGAAAAAAATCAATATGATGAATTTTTACATAAAATTCAACAACCAAAAATGAAGGAACTTTGGGATAATAAAGAGGATGAGGTGTGGGAAAATGTATAATTTTGGGCAGGTAATTTTAGCATCTATGCAATTTGTAGATACTTTTGAAATTAAAAAGCGCCCAGTTCTTGTTCTTTTTGAAGAACAAGGAAATGTTGTAGTAGCAGGCATAACTTCTAATTTGAAAATGAAAGGGATTTCTTTGTATAAAAAAGAAGGGGCAATTAAAGAAAGTGTTGTTAAATTGAATTATATTTTTACAATATCTGAAAGAATGATAGAAAAGATTTTATTTTCTGTTTCAAAAGAAAAAAGAAATTTAATAAAATCAGAATTGTTTAAGAAATTTGATTAAAGAGGTTAACTAAGAGGTTTAATATGAATAACAAAAAGGCAGAGATTTTACATGAAAATGTTATTTTTATTATTTTAAATGTGGTATTTTTTTCAATTATGCTTATTTTTATTTATTTGCAGGGAAGTTCTGTTCATTTAGATGAAGAAGAAACAGCCAAACAAATTGCTTTGTTAATTGATGCTTCTAGGCCTGGTACAATACTTGAGATTAATTTAGAAGATTTATTTTTAGAGGCAGATAAAGAGGAGATAAGTAAAGAAAATGTTGTTGAGATAGATGAAGAAAAGAATTTGGTTATTGTCAGGGCAAGTGAAGATAGTTTTTATGAGTATTCTTATTTTAATGATGTTTACGTTCTTGATTCAATTAAAGATAATTCTTTGGTTCTGGAGGTTAGAAAAAAGAATGATGGATAAAATTAAATATGAAAAATATCGGTATCTTATAAAACTTAGAGATTTGCAATCAGAGATTAAGCTACTCAGATAATCAAATTGTTAAAATAATAAAGATGTGGGTTAAGGATAAAATGTTTAAAAATAAAAAAGCAGGTGAAAGAATATTGAGTATTTATTTATTTATAATTTATATTATAGTTGGGGTGGGAATTGTTTCAGGGGTTATTGTCTTTAAGGGTTCTGATTTAGATGTTAGAGAAATTGAAGCAGGAGTTTTAAGTGATAAAGTAATTGATTGTTTAGTTGAACAAGGAAAATTAAGAACAGATTTTGATTCAAGTTTTGATTTAATAAGGGAGTGTAATTTTAATTTTAAAGATAATACTGAGAAATACCAAGGAGAAGAAAGATATGGTGTTAAGGTTGAAGCTTTTGATTTTAATTCAGGTGTTTTAAAACAAGAGATTAAAGCAGGTAAAACAGATTTTTTAGTTCTTTGTGATTCAGAAGGAGAGAAGATTCCTAAATGTAATATAAAAGAACTTTATGTTTTAAAAGGAGAAGAAAAGATTTTATTAAAAATAAATTCAGTTGTTGGAAAGATTGAGAATGTATAATAAAAAAGCAGCAATTGGTGCAGCAATGACTTGGGTAGTAGCTACTATAATTATTTTACTTGTTATAATCTTTTTTGTTTATGCTTCAGAGATTTTGAGTCTTGGAAGATCTGAAGAAGAGGTTTCTCTAAAAGGAATGAGCACAAAATCTGAACAGATATTGTTAGCTTTGTTAGATACTAAAATTGATGGGAAAACAGTTAAACAACTTGTAATAGAAGAAGATAAAGATTCTTTAAATAATTTAAAAAGTATTTTAGATAAAATCCCTGTTGATTGTTTGAGATATAAGAAAACTAAAGTTTCTACATGGGTGTTTTTTTATAATGATGTTGGTAAGGCAAATTTTTGGTCAACAAGAATAAGTAAGATAGACCTTCCTATAGATCCTCCTAAAGAGGATAATCCTACATTATCTGTAGCTTATTTACCAGGTAATAAAGTGGTTAAATTTTATGAAGCTTGTGGTTAAAATGATAAAAAATAAACGAGGCGATATTGCAATAACAATCTTAGTAATTGGAGTTATAGTTTTATGTACTGTAGCTTTGTTAAGTTTTTATTTAATTAGAGGAAATCAGGTTAAAGGGGTTGTAAATTCTGTTTATTCTTTGCAAGAGTTTTATAATATGGCAGATTCTGTTAAATATTCTAAGGATTTGGGATTAAGTGTTAGAACATTATATGGTGGGGAGCCTTATTTTAATGAAAAAGATTTAATAGGTGGTGTGAAAATCAAAAAAGAATTTTCTGATATAGGTCTAATAGTTAATTATGCTTATAATCCTTAATAATAAAAACATTTAAAAAGAAAATATGTTTATATAAAATATAAAAAGGAGGAAAAATGGAAAGTAAAAAAGCTCAAGGCCTTTCAGTAACTACAATCATATTAATCATATTGGGAGTAGTTGTTTTGGTTGTGCTTATAATAGGATTTACACAAGGCTGGGGAAGTGTTAAAGAATTCTTTACTGGCGGACAAAGTGAATTATCACAAATTTCAACTCAGTGTAGTGTTGCTTGTGCTACTGGTGATAAGGTTAGTTGGTGTCAACAAAGAACTGCAGAAGTAGATGGCGAAGATGTAAAAGGAACTTGTACACATTTTGCTTCATTAGATAAGGGTGTAGATGAATGTTCTGACCCTAAGGTGTCTACATGTGATATAGATAAACCTGCAATAGGAACTGTGAATTGTGAGGGATACAATTATATTGAAGGGGATAATACAAAAATAGCAAAATTATGTCCTAAAATAACATCTGGAAGTTGTAAGGGTAAGCCTGTAAATTCTCCTTTATCAAAAGACGGAACTGCTTGGAGAGATGTTTTAGGTGATTTTGTCTGTTGTGATGTCGAGGGTTGTGCATAATTTTTATTTTTTTTATTTTTAATCTTTGTATTTTTAATTTTATTAATTAGTATTAAAATGGAATATGCAACACCTGGAAGACGCAAAAGTAAAAATGATAAACGAGCTAAAGCTCGTTATAGTAGGTATAAAAAAGGTGGAAGTCAAAGGGTTGTTGAGAGAAAAGAAAAAGATAATTCTAAGAAATGATTTTTTTAATTATGTAAATATTTATAAGTATTTTTAATTTGTTTTATTCATGAATCTTTTAATTAATATTGAAAACTTATTTTTAATTATTTTAGCTTTAGTTTGGATTATTGGTGCTGTGCTTCAGGATTTTAAAAGAAGAGAGGTAGATAATTTATGGAATTTTAGTTTAATTGCATTTGCTCTTGCTTATCGTTTATCAGTCAGTATTTTTAATGGAAATTATTGGTTTATTTTAAATGGTTTAATTGGACTTGCAATATTTTTTGGTTTACATAATTTATTTTATTATGCAAGACTTTTTGCAGGAGGAGATGCAAAACTTTTAATGGCATTAGGAACAATCTTACCCTTAAGTTATAACTGGATTATTAATTTGAAAATCTTTGGATACTTTATTATATTATTTTTAATTACTGGTTCAATTTATGCTTTGATTTATGCTATTTTTTTAGTATTTAGGAATTGGAAAGGGTTTAAAAAAGAATTTATCAAACAATGGAAAAACTATCAAAAAATGTTTTTGATTTCATTGATTTTTGTAATTATATGGATTAATATAATTTATTTTATAAGTCAAATAAGATTTATTTTTATTGGATTTGTTATTTTATTGTTTCCTTTATTGTTTGTTTTTTCAAAAAGTGTTGAAGAAATTTGCATGGTTAAATCAGTTTCTTCTAATAAAGTTACATTAGGGGACTGGTTATATAAGGATGTTTTAATAGGAAAGAAAAAAATTAAAGCAAATTGGCAAGGGGTTTCTGAGAAGGAGTTAAAATTGATTAAAAAATCTAAAAAAAATATTTTAGTAAAATATGGCATTCCATTCACTCCTGCATTTTTATTTGGGTTTATTAGTTTATTATTTTTAATGTGGAAGTTTAGTTTGTTGTTTTAATTTTTAATCTATATCTTGATAAAACTTTGAGCTGTGTTGATGAGTGGCTTAATCTTCTCATCTTCATATCTTTTCTATGTTTATAAGATACTGAGAATTTATCCTTTAAGGTATTCTAAAACTAATCTTTTGAAGTCCTTTTAATGATTTTAATTTTTTAACTGTTGAGATTGCTCTTGGATTTCTTTTTTTAGTTTCTAAAAGTGATTGAAGTTTTTGAAGTTCTTCTTCATTTGCCTTTTCTTTTTTAGGAGGGGTATCTTTGTAAAATGGAACCACATTAATTATCGCATGTCCTTGAAAACTTGAAGTTTCAATTTTTATATCTTCTGGTTTTAATTTTGTTTTAATTTTTTTTGCTATTTTTTGAGCAAGACTCATTGATAGTTTTGGAAGTTTGTCTATTGTTGTGTGTTCTATTGGAATGATTATTGAGTGGCCTTTTGTTAAGGGATTTATTTCTAATGTTGCAATTGACTTTTTATTTTCTGCTATTTTATATGAAGGAATTTTATTTTCTATGATTGAACAAAAAACACATTGAGATTCTTGGGCAAGGGGCTCTGCCCCTTCCGTAACCCCTCTTTGTTGAAATTGTATTTTGTTTTGATCTAAAAATGCTTCTAATTGTTCTTCATTAAATTGAGAAATCTGTTGCTTGATTTGTTCTTTGTTTTCCTGAGGAAGATTTTGAACTTGTGCAAGAAGTTGTTGTTTTACATTTTTAGCCTGCTCTTTTGTTAATACCATTTTATTATTTTGGAATCTCTATAATATTTTAAGTTTTGAACTTCTGTTTTTTTAAGCTTAATCTTATTATCTGCATATCTTTCCTACGCTTATAAGATATTGATATTTTTTTAATTTACCCAAATGCTCTACGAAAATCAATAACTTCAGCAGAACTAATTTCTGAAAGTTCTTTTAGTTTATCTTGTATGTCGTCTATTGATTTTGATTCATCTAATGCAAAATTAAGAATTATTGCATTTAAACCAAATGCAACAGGCTCTGTTTTAGTAGTTGATTTTTCCCCACCTTTTTCTTTGGTTATTTGTTTTACTTTTTCTTGAATTGCTTCTAAATCTGTATCTACAGATTCTGGCATTATTTTAATAGTTACTAATACTGTTCCCATACTTAAGATTTGAAAAATTAATTTATAAAGCTTTGGTTTTATGTTTTTGATTATTAGTTGTTTTACACAAACATAGTTTTTATAAATGGCTTTATTTTATTTTTTATTATTAAAGGGAGTTGAAGTATGGAAGGGAATTATCAACAATTAATTGAATTTATTTCAGAAGGCTCAGGAGTCTCTGTTAGTGAAATTGAGAGAAAGATTGAAGCTAAAAGAGCTAAGCTTGCAGGATTAATTAGTAAAGAAGGGGCTGCTCAAGTAATTGCTGCAGAATTAAATGTTAATTTTGATAAACAAATAATTAAGCTTTCTCAAATAGTTCCTGGGATGAGGAAAATAAATTTAATAGGTAAAATCATAAATTTATTTCCAGTTCGGGAATATACTAAAAATGGTAGAAGCGGGAGAGTAGCAAGTTTTGTTTTAGCAGATGATACTAGTAATACCCGGGTTGTTTTATGGGATGAAAACCATATAGATTTAATTGCTAAGGGACAGATAACTAATGAGAGTGTTGTTGAGATTACTAATTCTAGTGTGAGAAATGGTGAAATACATTTGTCTTCTTTTTCTGAAATTAAACTTTCTAATAAACCTATGGAAAATATTGTTGTTGAAAGACCTGTTTTTGAAAAAACTATTGTCAATTTTAATTCAAATGACAAAGTTTCTGCAAGGGCTTTTGTTGTTCGAATGTTTGAACCAAGATTTTTTGAAGTATGTCCTGAATGCAGAAGAAAAGTAAGTGAGGTAGGGGAGTGCCAAGAACATGGAAAAGTTGCTCCTGAAAAAAGAGCATTATTAAATTTTATTATGGATGATGGAACAGATTCTATAAGATCTGTGATATTTTCAGATGTTTTAGAAAAAATAATGTCTAAAGAAGAATTGGAAAATCAAGAATTATTTGCTGTGAAAAAGAAAGATTTTCTTGGAAAAGAAATGATTGTTACAGGACAAGTAAGAAAAAATTCCATGTTTGATAATAATGAATTTGTTGTTGAAGATATAGGTGAAGTTGATATTGATAAGTTAATTGAAAAATTAGAGAAGTAAGTTTTATTAAGTTATAATTTCTTTACTATTTTGAGGTGATTTATGTTACTTAAAACCCATTTAGCTTTTGCAGCCCTTATGATTATATTATTTGTCAAACATGTTAATAACTCCTGGATTTTTATTGCAATGGTTATTGTTGCTACAGTAATTCCTGATTTAGATTTAGGTTCTTCAAGCTGGGGAAGACATTTAATTTTTAGGCCTTTGCAATTCTTTGTTAAACATAGGGGGATAATTCATAGTTTTACATTTGCAGTTTTAGCTTCAATTTTAATATCTGTTTTTTGGCCTGTTGCTAGTTTGGGATTTTTCATTGGTTATTCTGTTCATTTAGTAGCTGATTCTTTTACAAGAAAAGGCATTCAACCTTTTTGGCCATTAAAAGTAAAAAGTAGCGGGTTTATAGCTTCTGGAGGCACAATTGAAGAAAGTTTGTTTTTTTCTTTAATTGTTATTGATGTTATTTTGTTTTTCTTAATTATTGTTGCGTGATATTTTGTTTTTTAATATCTTTTAATTTAGTTCTTTTTTTAGCCCAATATGTCCATAGGAATAGCTTCTTGTGTATTCCTTAAAATTTCCCCTCCCCCCTATAGGGATAAGGGCCGAGTTTTAAATCTGGTTTCCCATCCACTACTCTACCTGCTTTTTTAACTCTCATCTTTAAATAATTTATTTGAGGAGCTAAAATAATTCCCTCCCTTATCTCAATTTCAGTACAACTTCCTGAATAGTTGATGAAAATTCTTACTCTTTTTCCAACTTCAAAATCTTTTTCAGAATATCTATGATTTAAATCTGATAATTTCATGGGCCTCATATTTATTAGATATTTTTTAATGTTAAAAATAAGACTATAAGTTAAAATATATTATAAACAGAGATAAATCTTATAAATGAGGAGTTAGTTTTACTGATATGGCTGAAAGAGATATAAAAAAAGGAAAATTAGAATTATCTTTGGTTTCTGTGATTAGGCAAGATATTTTAGAAAAAAAAGATAAACTATCTTTATCTTCTGGGGGTGAAAAAGTAGGAGAGCTAGATACATATAGGTATGGAAGAGAAGGAATTAAAGGAAATGTTATTTATAAGGAAGTTTATGATTTTGATGGAAATATGAAATCATCTTACTTTGGCCCTTTTGGTAGGTGTGAAGAAGAGATAATAAAAATTACATCTAGTTTAAGTGTTTTAATAGAAAACATATCTTTTAGTAATACAAGGATTTTAAAATGACAACAAAAAAACAACCTAAAAAAACAGAAACTAAGAAAAAGGTTTCTAAAAAACCAAAATCTGAAAAAGAAATGAGTGTTTCTGACTTACCTGGAATAGGGCCTGCTGCTGTTGAAAAACTTGGAAGTGCAGGAATTTTTGATTTAATGGGTGTTGCGGTTTTGGGTCCAAAAGAATTAAGTGAAATGGCAGGTATTGGAGAAGCTGTTGCAAGAAAAGCTATTCAAGCTTCTCGAAAAATGATGGATTTAGGTTTTCAAAGTGGTTTAGAGTTTGCTAAAAAAAGAGAAGAGGTTTTTTATCTTACTACTGGGAGTAAACAATTTGATTCTCTTTTGGGTGGAAGAGGTGTAGAAACTAAAGCAATTACAGAAGCATTTGGTGCTTATGGGAGTGGTAAAACTCAATTAGGACTAAGCTTAGCTGTTAATGTTCAAATGCCTCTTGAAATGGGAGGTAGTGAAGGAAAAGCAGTTTATATTGATACTGAAGGGACTTTTAGACCTGAAAGAATAAAGCAGATTGCAGAAGCAAAAGGAATGAATCCTGAAAATGTATTAAAAAATATTTTTGTTGCTCGTGCATTTAATTCAGACCATCAGATATTATTAATTGATAAAATTGGAGAAATGATTAAAGATGGAGAGCCAATTAGGTTAGTTGTTGTTGATTCTTTAACTGCTCATTTTAGAGCAGAATTTTCTGGTAGAGGAAGACTGGCAGATAGGCAACAAAAATTAAATAAATATTTACATAATTTAATGAAAATAGCAGAACAGTTTAATGTAGCTGTTTATGTTACTAATCAGGTTATGTCAAATCCTGCTATGATGTTTGGAGATCCTACAACTGCAATTGGAGGGAATATAGTAGGGCATGCTTCAACTTTTAGATTATATATAAGAAGAAGCAAGAAAAATAGTAGAGTTGCTAAATTAATTGATAGTCCTAATTTACCTGATAATGAATGTATTTTTTATATTGGAGCTGGTGGTTTAAGTGATAAGGAAGATTGATGTTATTTTTATTGGTATCTCTATGAAACTTTTGAGCTGAGCTGATGAAGGTAAAGCTTTTGAAGAGAAGCACATAACTCTAAGATACAATAAGATATAGATAAGATTTATTAACTATTCTTTTCTAATTAATTTATGGGTGAGACATTTAGAAAAGAGGCATGGAAAGTTGGGAAAGTTGCAATATTCTTGATTATAACTATATTTTTGGTTTTGCCTTATTTGATTCAGGTATCTACTTTTTTTCATGAAAGAGGGCATCAAAAAGTTTTAACTAAATATGGGATTAAAAATAGTTACCAATTTAATTTATTAGAAACAATTCCTAATTTTTTTAATCCTAAACAGGACAAATTAGGGGTCACAAGATTTGATTTGCAGGGCTATAAGGCTTTAGATAAATATAAACGAACAGAAACCAATATTGCAGGGATTATTTCTGATTTAAGGTTTTTGTTTTTAATTGGATTTTATTTAGCTTTAATAAATATTTATTTGTTTTACAAAGTTAGATTTAAAAAACAACATAATTTGGGTTGGATTTTAGCTATTAATTGGATATTATTTATGTGGCTTTTAGCTTTAGTTCAAATAACTGTTGCAAATATAACCTATGCTTCTGGAGATGTTTATCAGTTGGTTAGATTTTTGAGGATTTGAAAATAATTTAATCTCTATTATCTTTATAATTTATGAGTTACTCAATGAGGGGATTAATTAGGTTGTGCATAACTTAAAGATATAATAAGATATAGGGAAATATAAACATATAAAAAGAGATTTTTTCTTTGGTTTTTATGAAAGAAATTTTTGCTGATTTGCATATACATTCTCGATTTTCAAGAGCATGTAGTAAAGCAATTAATATTCCTAATTTGGTTAAATGGGCTCGTGTAAAAGGGTTGAATTTACTAGGGACAGGAGATTTTACACATGAAGTTTGGTTGAGTGAGTTAAAAGAATTACAAGAAAAAAATGGAATTTTGTGGTATAAAGATGATGAAGGAGAGTTTCCATTTATTCTTAGTTCTGAAATAAGTTTGGTTTATACTCAAGAAGATAAAGGTAGAAGGGTGCACTTGGTTTATTTGGCTCCTTGCATTTCAGTTGTTGAAAAGATTAATTCTTGGTTAGATACTAAAGGAAGAAGAGATTATGATGGAAGACCTATTTTTAAAATAAGTTGTAGAGATTTTGTTGCAAAAATGCAGGAAATTGATGATAGGATTGAGGTTATTCCGGCCCATATATGGACGCCTTGGTTTGGGGTATTTGGAAGTAAAAGTGGATTTGATAGTTTAGAAGAGGCATTTGGAGATATGAGAAAAAATATTCATGCAATTGAAACAGGAATCTCTAGTGATCCGGATATGAATTGGAAAATAAAAAATTTAGATAATATTTCTATTATAAGTTTTTCTGATTTACATAGTTTTTGGCCATGGAGAATTGGAAGAGAAGCAACTATATTCAAGTCGGAAGATAATGAAAAACTTTCTTATGATTTAATACTTAGACAAATAAGAGAAAATAGTTTTATTGGAACTATTGAAACAGATCCTGCTTATGGATTATATCATTTTGATGGACATAGAAAATGCTGTTTTAGTTGTAGTTTTGAAAAAACTAAGGAATTGAAAGGAATTTGTCCAAAATGTAATCGTAGTTTAACTGTTGGTGTAGAATATAGGGTTGAAGAACTTGCTGAAAAATATGGACAAGCAGATTATCAAAATAAGAAAAAATATTATACTTTACTCCCCCTTCATGAATTAATTAGTTTAGCATTAGGCATGGGAATGAATTCTAAATCTTGTTGGAGGATTTATAATGAATTAATTGAGCATTTTAAAGATGAATTTAATATTTTGTTAAATGTTTCGAAGGAAGATTTAGCAAAGGCCTTAAAAAATGAATTGCTGGTTGAGTTGATAATTTCTAATAGACAAGGAAAAATAAAAGTTAAGCCAGGTTATGATGGAGTTTATGGGCAGGCAATTTTGCCTGAGAAGCAGAGTAAGTTGTTTTAATTATTTTCTTTTTGATTTAAAATTATTCTCTGATAATAATTTTGATAGTCCTTTTGGAAGTCCAGAAATATTTGCAGGCATAGATTTTATTATTATTGTGGTTGTATAAGGTTCTTTTTCTTTAGGACAGCTTAAAAACGTTCTTGTATTTTCAAAATCATCTGAAATATCAAAAGTATAAATCGTGCCCCCTTCTACCCAGGCTGGAACCCCTAAACATAAACAATTTTTTTTAAGGACCTGCTCGATTTTATCTTGAGGGCTTCTTTTGTATTTAAAAGCCTTACTCATCGGATCTCCCCGAGTAGACTTATAAGTATTGGTCCATTTTTGTGTTCCTATCATTTAAATTAAACCTTTTTTACCTTTAAAAGAATTACTTTATTCTAAAATATATCTTAATGCTTAGCTTTTTCTAAAGAAAACTCGCAGTTTTCTTTTTTAGCTTGTTTTTCAATTGATTCTGTTACTTTATTGATTTCTGATTTTATTTGTTTGAAATCTGGGCCTTGGATTCCTAAATTATATTTTCCTGCTGCTATATAACTTACATTACATTTAGAATCTTTACAGGATTGACTGATTATATTTTTTATTTTTGAAATTCCATCTGGAGCTTTGCTTGATAATTCTATTATATGTTTTATTTCTTTTGGCTTTTCTTTTTTAGATTCAAGTATTTTAATGATTTTTTTTGCGTCTTGTTTTTTCATATATTTTTCTAAAGTTTCTGGGGTTTTTTTTGTTTGTTCAAAGAGATCTATAATGGTTTGTTCTTTTGTTATTTTTTCAATTATTTTTTCAGTTTCTTTTCCTAAAACTGTTTTTAAAATTGCCTTAGAATTTTTTTCTTTTTTAATTTTATCAAGAAGTTCTTTTTTTTCATTTTGTTTAACTCTTCTTAAAGATAAATGAATTCTATTTCCTCTTATGTGAAGTATTTTACATACAATTTTTTTACTTGGAACAACATAATCTCTTAGATTTCTAATTCTTCCAGGAGAGATTTCAGAAGTTATTAATGTTCCTTCTCCATCTTCTTGTATTTTTACAAACACTGTAGTTCCAACTATCTTTTCTACAGTACATAATACAATTTGTCCTTCTTCTAATTGTTCGTTTGCCATGAAATTTCTTAATTAGTAATGTTTAAAAACCTTCTCTTATGTATAAATTAAACTTAGTTAATTAGATAAACTAATATCTTATAAAATATTGAGAGATATGGGTGATTAGATTAAGCTACTTAGATGATTTAACTTGATTGAGTTTGTAAGGATACTGATAAAAAATGAAAAATAGATTTATTAAAGTAAGATGTCAAAGTTGTAAGAATGAGCAGACTATTTTTGAAGGAGCAACAACAAAAGTTAAATGCTTGATTTGTGATGCTATTTTAGCTGAACCTAAAGGAGGTAAAGCAGATATTAAAGCAAGAATTATCGAGGTTTTGAACTAAGGTTTTAATTTTATTCTAGTAATTTGTAAAATTTAGGGTTCTAAAGATGAGTAGCTTAAGGAATTATTTACATAACTTAAAGATATAATAAGATACCAGAGAAGTTATAATTATAGATTTAATTGTTTCAAACCTTAACTAATTCAACATCTAATTTTTTCTTAATTAGATTAATAAATTCTTCTTCTTGTTTTTTATCAATTGTGCATCCTGCTGCATTTTGATGTCCTCCAGAAATTCCTCCAGTAACATTGATTATAGAATCTAAAAGGTTTTTTAAATTTCTATTTGATTTTGATTTTCTTCCAGCCATTCTTGTAGATACTTTAATTTTATCTTCATTATAAGCCATAGTTATGATTATTGTTCCTTCTTTATAGACTGATGAGAAAGATAAAATGCTTGCCATTGTTCCGATTATTGTATCTTTGATATTATCTTTTGCATTTATTATTACATATTCTCTTCCTTCAATCTTATGGTTTTGGTCAATATATCTTAATCCAGAGATAATGTGCTGACGATATTTAACATAAATTCTTTCTGCTTTTTTTCTTGCATTAGAATTTCCTAAACACATCATTAAAGAAATTTCTGGATGCCCCATTCTACTACAAGCATTAATTATGGCAGATAATTCTCTTGCATCTTCAATTTTGTTAAAGAATTTTATAAGATAAAGATTGCCAATATATTCTGAAGCTTTTTCTTCAGAAGATAATCTTATCATTACTGA
Organism: Candidatus Pacearchaeota archaeon; assembly: GCA_017609915.1. Lineage (GTDB taxonomy): Archaea > Nanobdellota > Nanobdellia > Pacearchaeales > GW2011-AR1 > ARS1285. The sequence continues at coordinate 14,458 of JAFCDA010000005.1, read as the reverse complement.
AGTAACTAAATTTTTCATTTCTTCTTTATTTAAATCAATAAGAGATTTGTAAACTTTACCAACTTTTTCAATTCCTGCTTCACTTAATAATTCATAAGTTCCCTCTGAATTTCCAGTAACTCCAGGTATAAATGGTTTTGAACTATATTCTAATGCTTTATTTAAGGGTCTTGTTGAAGGATAAATTAAAAGTCCTCTTTTGATTTTAACATTAGCTTGTTTTATAATTTTATCTCTTGTTTTAGTTATGTTTCTTTCCATAGTATCGCCAACCATACCCGCAATTGCAAGATAAGAAAGATTTTTATTTTCATTTGAGATTTCTTTAGAAACAAGATAACTTAGTTCTGCACTACATAGATTTTCATAATCTTTTTCTTTTAAAAGATGTATGTTTAGAATTTTAATATTTTTTGGAATCATTTTATTAGATATTTCATGATGGTCTATTATAAAAATTTGGTTTTTTAATTTAGATAAACTTTCTAAACTTCCTGAGCCTAAATCTAGTAGAAGAAGGATATCTTCTTTTGGAAAGGAATTTATGTCTTTGTCTTCTAATTGTTTAAGAATTTTAACTGAAAATTTTTTGGATAATTTTTGTAATGTTTTGGTTATGATTGCTGCAGAAGTAATTCCATCAGTATCAAAATGACTAACTAAATGGATTTTTTTATTGTTTGTTTTTTCTAAGAGTTTTTTTGTAAAATCTTTAACTGCTTTTTCAATCATCTTTTTTTGTTGTTTTATTTAACTGGTATCTATTTATCTATTGGAATTTTGTAAATCTCTTAAGTTTTGGAGAGGAGGGTTTATCTATCTCTTTTTATAATCTTATAATTATTCTAATATCTTATTAAACCTTTAGTTATTCAAGGACTAGCTTTAGTTTCTCATCTATTTTTTATTCTTTTTCTTTGCGTAATCATCTCTTTTTTTTAGCTTGGCCTTAGTTATCATTAGAGAACGTTCAGAATTTTTATCTTGTTTATTTTTTTTATAATGGTCAATTATTTTTTGTAATTTTGTTTTAAGATTTATGTTTGTTGGTTCTTGGTATTTTTGTTTTTCTTTTAAAATTTTACTTATTTTAAGATCATATATTTTTACTTTAGGGATTCCATATTGGTCTCTTAAAACTAATCCTATTTTTTCAGCAGTTAATCCTTTGTCAGCTAACTTTAGGATTATTGCTTCTACTTCATCTTTAGTATATTTTAACCAAACTGGTTTTTCAATTTTCTTTGTTGTTTTTGCTTTTGGCATGTTTATTGATTGTAATTTTGGTTTTTAAAGTTATTGAAAGCTAATAAGGTAATTAATTTGTTTTATTTTTAATAACCAACTTGCAATTTTTACTTCTACAATTACACTTCATATCCAGTCCCGGAACATTATCTTTTCTATAGTCTGTTGTGATTTCTTCTCCTTTTTTTATATCTCTTATAGCAATATCATATTTATTCACTAAATCTGGATTTGTATTTGGGTTACATGAATGATTTACAAATCTTTCTGGAGAAGGAAATAACCAATATTTGTTATTTTCAAAAGAAGTAAAGTGCTTTTCACTTTCTGACAGATTTTCAAATTCTTTTTTAGTTAAGGGCTTAAGATTGTATTTAATTACTATTGATCCTTTTTTAAAATTTCTATTTGCAAAAACTCCTTTTCCATGTATTTTTGATTTTTTAACAATTAGACTCTTTTCCATTTTTTTAATGCGATTTTGTTAATAAAATAGCCCCACCAGGATTCGAACCTGGGTCTCGAGCTCCAAAGGCTCGTATGCTTGACCACTGCACTATGGGGCTATGAAAAATAAAGATATTTTTGGTTTATAAGTTTAATCTTTCTTCTTATATCTGCCTCTTGATTCTATTATTGGAATTCTTTCAATTATTAGTTTGTAATTGTCGGGTTTGTAGTTTTTAATAATTATTTGAAAACATTTATCTGCAATTTTATAATGTTTTGCTTCTAATGCTTGTTTTAATAGATGTAAATCAACTGCTTTATCTTCTATTTTATGAGAATGAAATCCTAAGCCGAAGTCAATCAGGTAAAGCTTGTCGGATTTTAAAATCATGTTTGAAGTGGTGAGGTCACCATGAATAATATCTTGATTATGAAGTTTTGTTAGGGTTTCTCCTATTTGTTTGGAGATTGTTTTGTAGTCTAAAGATTCTAAATGTTCTGAGAGTTTTTTGCCTGAGATGTATTGCATATGTATCATTCTTCCTGCTCCTGGATCTGCTAAGATTTTTGGAACATTGATTATGTTTTTTAGTTTTTCAATTATTTTTGCTTCTGATTTTACACGGTGTCTTATTATTTTTTTATCAAGTTCTGGATGCCTATAATGTTTTGGCACTCTATCTTTTACAACCTTATTATTTATTTTATAAATGATTGCTTCTGCGCCTTGTTGGATTATTTGAGGTTTCATTATATGTTTTTTATCTTAATAATAATTATAAAGCTTTTCTTTTTTATTCTAAGTGGGATAAAGAAAAAATGAATATAAAAGAAGTCAAAGCTGATGAAAGATTTTTATTATTAGAGGTTTGTAAATTATTTCAGGATACAGAGTTTGCATTGAAAGAAAATGATTTTGCTGTTGCTCAGGGGGCTTTAAGAGCTATTTTTAATGGAATTGGGTGGCTTGTTTATACTACCCCTTATTTAACAGGAGAAGGAAAAAAGAAGCTTACTGGCTTGAATGAATCTGTTTTTAAAATTAGAGATGGGCTTGTTGATAAAGTTGAGGTTCATCATATAGGTTTGAGCAAAGTAGTTGATGGCAATAAGATTTATGACAGATTAGAAGCCAATAAGGAGCTTTTAGAAAAATATATTAATGATTGGTATAAGGTTTAATCACATCCTCATCTTTTTTCCAAACTTTTTTGGAAGTTTATTGTAAGTGATTTATTGAATTCCATACTTCTATTATGGGGTTCTTTTTATCTTTGATATTAAATATACTTATAGCACAATTATGCTGGGATTCTACATCTTTATATTCTTCAAAAGATTTATTTAAAATATTTGCTATAATTGCAGTATTTATTCCATTATGGGCTACTAATAATATATTTTTGTCCTGAAAGTTTTCAATTAGTTCTTTTATTAAATTACTTGCTCTTTCAAACATTTTTTTTTGAGATTCACCTGTTTTTGTTTCAATTGTTCCTGCTACAAGTTTTTTAGGATCTAGTCCAAGATTTATTTTTCTTTTTCCTTCTAGTTCTCCTAAATGCCTTTCTCTTAGTTTTTCTGTAAGAATAAAGGGGATATTTTTATGATGTTTAGCTATTTCTTTTGCAGTATCTGCAGCCCTTGATAAGTCACTTGAAAATATATGATCAATAGATTCATTTTTTAAGCCCTCTGCAAGTTGTTTAGCTTGCTTTATTCCTTGTTCTGATAATTTTCCAGGCAAATGGCCTTGAAAAATCCCTTGTTCATTTTCAATTGTTTTTCCATGTCTAGTTAATATGATTTTCATTTTAATCACATCCTCATCTTTTTTCCAAACTTTTTTGCTAATTTCATCATTTGTTTTTGATTTAATCCTTGAGAAGGGTCGATATTTGAAAGATCTCCTGTGCCAGTTGCCATTTCTTTAAGAAGCTTATATTGCTTTAAAAGCTGACGAATGTCAGTAGTTGTTGTCCCACTTCCTTTTGCAATCCTATTTAATCTTGAAGTTTGTTTTTCAATTATTTCTGGATTATTTATTTCTTCTTCTGTCATGCTATCTATTGCATGTTGCCATTTTTTTATTTTACCTTCTTGAGCTCCAAGTAAGTTTTCTGGGATTTTTGCTTTTCCTAATCCAGGAATCATTTCAGCTATTTTTGATAAAGAGCCCATGTTTTTCATTGATTTTAATTGTTCTTGCAAATCTCTAAGGCTGAAAGAACCTTGTTCAAGTTTTTGTTTTAATTTTTTTTGAGATTTTTCATCAACAGCAGATTCTACTTTTTCTAAGAGTCCTTCTAAATCTCCTAAACCTAACATTCTAGAAATAAATGATTTCGGGTTAAATGTTTCAAAATCACTCATTTTTTCACCAGTTCCTATAAAATAAACTGGAGCATTTGTTTCATTGCAAGCTGTTAAAGCACCGCCTGCTTTTGCAGTGCTGTCCATTCTTGTGATTATAACACCATTAATACTTGCTGCTTTTTGAAATTCAGAAGCTTGTTGTTTAGCAGCTTGTCCAATATCTGCTTGAATTATTAGAAGTTTATGGTTTGGTTCTATTTCTTTTGTTAATGATTTTATTTCTTTTGTTAAATCTTTATCTAAATCATGCCTTCCTGCAGTATCTATTATAATTAAATCAAAATCTTTTAATTTTTCTTTATATTGTTCATATATTTTTAATGCACTTTTTTCATTTTTGTTTGTGAAAGTTTGGATTTTTATTTTTTTACCTAATTGTTCTAATTGGTCTGATGCTGCTGGACGATGTACATCAAGCCCTAACATTGCAACCTTAAATCCTCTTTTTGCATAATAAGATGCAAGTTTAGCTGTTGTAGTTGTTTTTCCAGCACCATATAATCCAATAAGCATAATTTTAGTTTGCTTGCCTTTCATTATATCAATTTCTTTTTTTTCTTTTCCTAAAAGATTTAAAATTTCATCATGAAGAATTTTTGTTAAATGTTCTTTTCTTTCTATTCCTTTTATTTTTTCATCTTGGGCCTGTTCTTTTATTCTATCTCCTAGTTTTTTAACTAAATGTACATTAACATCTGCTTGAATTAATGCTCTTTGTAAATCTTTAACAACAGATTCTATTGTTCTTTTATCTAAAAATACAGCTCCTGCTATTTTGTCAAAACTGTTCTTTAATACTGAAGAGAGTTTGGATAGCATTTTGTTATTTTATATTTTACTTATATCTTTATAAATCTTTAAGTTTTGTTGATGAGTAGCTTAATCTTGCTTATTGTGTAACTTAATATTTTATAAGATTGATATTTTATCTCTAAAATTAATTAGAATTACGGGTTTATAGGGTTTTTTATAGTTGTTGGTTAATAGATTTCCAATTAAATTAGGATAATAAATATCTTGTTAGAATTTATTTTATTTAGAACCAGCTAATACAACATTTGTAGCTTTTGGACCTTTATCTCCTTCTTCTACGTCAAATTCTACTTCATCATCTTCTGTTATAGTGACGCCTTCTTTTAGTCCTGTTTGGTGTACGAAAACTTCTGTTCCATCTTCACCAGCTATAAAGCCAAACCCTTTTGGTTCATTAAAAAATTTTACTTTTCCTTTCATTTTTATAGTTTGTTTAATTTTATATTTAAATTACAGATTAATTTCTTTTATAAATACTTGCTTTTGGGTTTTTAATTGGGTATGGGGATCTTTAAATAGGATTAAGCTTTAAGCTTTATATGGGATTAGTTGATGAAACAAAGCAAAAGAATTTTGGAATTTTAATGAAATTAATGAAAAAAGGGTATGGGAATGTTAATGCAATTAAGCAATATGGTTTGGAGGTTCTTAATAAAAGCTTGGCTGAAAAACAATTGACAGTTGGAGAACTTGCTAAAGCTTGTTACTTAAGTGGTTTTTCAAATAAGCCTGTACAATATTTAGAAAGAGTTCTTGAGGGAACAGAACCAATGACCGGGCGAGTTTTGGATAGATTGAGTTGTATTTTAAATTTAAGAATGAATGCAGTTTTTCCATTTAAAAGAATTGGAAAAGAAGAAGCCTATGATGCTGAAAAGGAAATTAATGGAAGGGATATAAGAGAAGATTCTGTAAGAAAAGATTATCGTTGGCAGTGTTTAGGAGCACATAGGTGTATGGATTTAAGGGAATTTTTATTTTTTGCTGCTTAAAGCCCTAAATTCTCAATAAACTTTTCTTTATTGAATAATTCTAAATCTTCATATTCTTGTCCTGTGCCAAGATAGAAAATAGGTTTGTTTGTAGCATGACTTATTGATATTATTGTTCCACCTTTTTCATCAATATCTGCTTTACTAAGAATTGAGCCGTCGATTTCAATCATTTCATTAAAAGTTTTAGCTTGTTCTGTTGCATCATTTCCTGCAATTGATTCTGCTACAAATATTTTAAGGTCTGGATTTGTGACTCTGCAAATCTTTTCCATTTCTGCTAATAGGTTGGTTTTTGTATGCATTCTTCCTGCTGTATCAATTAAAACAACATCTATTTTGTGTTTTTCTGCATATTTTATTGCATCAAAACCTACTGCAGAGGGGTCTACCCCATAATCTTGTTTAATTAATGGAACATTTAATTTATCTGCATGAATTTGTATTTGTTCAATTGAGGCTGCTCTAAATGTATCTCCTGCAGCAAGCACACATGAGAAATTGTTTTTTTTAAGTAAGTGTGTAAGTTTTGCTATACTTGTTGTTTTTCCTGTTCCATTAATACCAAAGAAAAGAATAACAAAAGGTTTATGTTCTGATTTTTTTAATTTAATTGCATTTATTGGGTTGTCTGGTTCAATTAAAATTTCTGTTAAAGTTTCTTTAAGTTCTTGTTTAATATATTCTTCTATTTCTTGTTGCCTCATTTCTTTTCCAATTAATTTTTTAGATAATTTTGATTTAATATCTTCTACAACTTCTAAGGCAGTATTGTTTTCAAGTAAAAGCATTTCCAAATCTTCAAAAATTTCATCAAATTCTTTTTCAGTTATTTTATAAGCAAATTTTGATTTTATTTTTTTAAGAAATCCTGGTTTTTTTATTTCTTCTTTAAGTTCTTCATCCATTATTTCTTCAGGAACTCCTTCTTCAATTTCTGTTTCAATTTCTATTGCTGTTCCTTGTTCTTCTGGTTTAAGTTTTGGAAGTTCTTCGATTACTTTGGTTTTTGGTTTTTTGTCAGTATCTGTTATTGGTTTTTCTTCTTTTTTTGATGTAGTTTCCTCTACTTTTGTCTTAGATTTACTAAGCCATCCTTTAAGTCTTTCTTTTAGTTTATTGAACATGATTATTTTAATAAGAATTGGTTTATAATGTTTTTTATTGATATTCACGCCCCTGTAGTGTATGGTTGATAGAGGAATAAATCATAAGACTTTTATAATGCAATCTCCTATTTTTTTCATATATGAAAATCAAAGATTTTCAAATCTTCATTTAAAGAGGTTAAATTTCAGATGAAAAAAATATTGGTGATATTGGATGGCGCTTCTGGTTTGCCTGAGAATTGTTTTGGTGGAAGAACGGTCTTAGATGCAGCAGAAACTCCTAATTTAGATTTTTTTGTTAAAAGAGGGAAAATGGGTTATATGTATCCTATTAAAGAAAGGCATGTTCCAGGATCTGGTGAGGCGATAATGTCTATTCTAGGTAATGATTCTTTATTGTTTCAAAGAGGAGTTATTGAAGCATTAGGTTTAGATATTAAATTAAAAAGAGGCGATTTTGCAGTTAGGACTAATTTTGGAACAATTGATAATTTAACAAGCAGAAAAATTATTGATAGAAGGGCTGGAAGAACTTTAACTACAAAAGAGTCTCAAGCTCTTTCTAAAGATTTGAATAATAATATTAAGTTATCTTGTAAGTTTGAATTTTATCCAGGAGTACAACATAGAGGGGTTTTAGTTTTAAGAGGGGGTTTTTCAGATAATATTTCTAATATTGATCCAGAATATTCAAAATCAGGAGGTTCAAAATTTGTTTTTTCTAAACCTTTTGATGACGAAGATGAGATTGCAAAATATACGAGTAATGTTTTAAATGATTTTATTGTTCAGGCATTTGAAGTTTTAAATAATCATCAAGTAAATATTGAAAGAAGAAGGAAAGGTTTACTTCCTGCAAATATTCTTTTTACTAGGGGGGGAGGAATTGAAATATCTAATGCGAAAAAATATAAAAGTTGGATGTCTATTAATTCTTATCCTTTAGAAATTGGAATAGCTAAAATTTCTGGGATGAATAACTTTGCTTTTTCATATCCTAAATTAAAAAAGATTGATGTTTATGATAATTTATATGCTTCTTTAAATAAGTCAATTAAATTTGCAACTAAGATATTAAAAAAACAGCATAAAAATTATTTAGGAAGTTATATTCATTTTAAAGAAACAGATGTTCCTGGACATGATAACAAGCCTTATGAAAAAAAGAATATGTTAGAAATGATTGATAAAAGATTTTTTGGATTTTTAAGGAAGTTTATTAGAGGGAAAGATATTAAGGTTGTTGTAACTTGTGACCATTCTACACCCTGTAAATTAAAAAAACATAGTGCAGACCCTGTTCCTGTTTTAGTTTATGATGGAAAAAAAAGCGATGAAACAATTAAGTTTTGTGAAAAAGAATCAAAGAGGGGAAATTTTGGTAAAATGTATGGCAAGGATTTTATGAAAAAGACAGGATTAGATAGGTGATTATTTAATTTGATTTCTAGTATTTTATAAGCACAGGAAGAGATGAAGATGAGAAGTTTGATTGAACTGTGCATAACTTAAAGATTTAATAAGATATGAGGGGAATCTGATTTTTATTGGTTATGAGATAATATTTTTGTGATACAATAAAGGTTATAAAGAGTTTTGGATTTTTGAGTTAATGATAACCTATAATGAACTCTATGATGTTTTAAGAAGAGAGAGATATAGTGAACAATTACAACCAATTCCTAAAAATTTTATTAAAGAAGTTGCTGCTTATCTTAAAGATAAGAAACAGATTGCAAATAAGGAGAGTGATGATTTTTCTGAAACTATTTTGAAAACTAAAAAACAATTTGAAAACTCGATTGCTATTTTTAAAGAATTGATGTTAAGAAGGAAAAAAAAGATTTTGGACTTATCTTTTGTTGCTGCTGAAACTGGAATTAGTAAAAGAGATTTTGAGAATATGCTTGCTTTGGAAAAAGAAGCTTTTGATTCAATTATGAAAGCTTTGGAAAAAGGAGATAAAAAAGTAACTGAGATTTTAAAAGGCGCTGGAGGAGATGAAGAAACTCCTAAAAACAAAATGATAGTCTTTATTCAAGGTACTGATGAATTTTTAGATTTAGATGGGAATAAATTAGGACCTTTTAAAAAAGGAGATGTTGCAAATCTTGCTGAAGAAATTTCAAATATCTTAATTGTTGATAAAAAGGCTGAGACTATTGAGGAAGGGTGAAAGCTTATCACTGATTAGATTCTTATATTATAAAAAATGGGTTAAATCACATATAAATATATAGCTTTTATTTAGGGTATTTATATGGCTGATTCAGAACCAGATATTTCATACAGTTATGCACATTTTTATCTAGAACCAGAAGAAACATTTTCTGATGTAAATTGGAAAGCAGATTTTAAAGGTGGAAAATTTGACAGTTTTAATGGACATCTTAGTCTTTTATTTGGCAAATATGTCTTAGATATGTTTGGCATAACAATACCTACAGCTGGAATGGGAAAAATTTCAACAGAAAAGGACATTATTGATTCTGCTCGTAGATTAATAGGAAGTTTTGGTTCAGGAGATTTAGAGAGATGTGTGGGGCTTCATGAAAAAAGTATTATAACAGATTCTTTTTATTTTACACGTCACGGATTATCTGATTATTCTCAAAAAGATAGTAGAGAGTTAGATTTTAAAATTGTTACTGGGCGGATTAAGGAAGCTCAAGATTTTTCAGATGAGCCCTGGAAGTTTCTTCCACAAGGTATGGAGGGTCCTAAAGGTCTGAAGGTTGAGTTTGTTCCAACATTTCAAGCAATGAGGAATGTAGAAGGGTTAGGTGGGAAGGGTGGAGATCGTTATACTATTACTGGTGCAACCTTTGCTAAGCAAGTTAAAAATTTTCTTGCTATGTATGATTTAGTGGTAAAGCATATAGATTGGAAAAATCAGAGAACAAGGGAGATATCGAAGTCTCAAACCACTATGCCTGGAGAGCATTCTAGTATGGTTGTTCCTGTTGCTAAATTAATTTTTTCTGCCAACACCGAATAATTTATTAATTCTAAAAAAAGCTCCCAGCCGGATTCGAACCGACGACCTATGGCTTATTTAACAACTCCCAATTATTTTTATATCTTTTTATATTCATTGGTTTAAATTGATTTTTACCTTTGGGTTCTTTGTCAATCCAAATATGCAATTCATGTTTGACTCTTAATTCTTTTAATGGAATTATATAACAGCTATTATTTTCTGTACAATAACCAATCATAAAATCTATTTCTTTTTTTGTATAATGTTTTATTTTATTTTGTTTTTTGTTTGCTCTTACTGATCTTAGTGGGAAGGTAAAATAACTTCTACCTTTATGTTTTGCAATATATTTCACTTGAATTCTTTTAAATCCCTGTCTTGTTTCTATAATGAAATCATATCTAGAATTTTCTCCATAAGGAATACTTACTGTAAATCCTTTTTTAATTAAATTTGCTAGAACAAATGTTTCTGCAATTTCTCCTTTTGTTTTTGTATCATGAATAGCAACCATATACCATTCTGTTGCTTTTAATACTTATAAATTTTTCTATTAATTTTAGAAAAAGCCCCCAGCCGGATTTGAACCGGCGACCTATTGCTTACAAGGCAATTGCTCTACCACTGAGCTATGGAGGCATAAGGAAATTAATAATAAAAGGTTTTTAAGAGTTTTGTTTTTTATTAATATCTTATGAAATTTAAAGCTTTAGAATCTTGTTGTGTAAAGCTTAATAATTTGTAGAGACACTAAGAAATAATTCAATATTCATGGATTTCATGTTTTTGAAACCACATGAAAATCTCTCTTTCTGCATTTTCTATTGAATCTGAAGCGTGAAGCAAGTTTCTTAAAGATCTATTTTCTTCTTCTGCAATTTTATAAGATTCTTCTGGTGCAAATTTTCCTCTTATTGTTTCAGGGTGGGCCCTAAATGGTTCTGTTAAGCCAATTATTTCTCTTACACAACTTACTGCATTTGGACCTTTAATTGCTATTGCAATTACTGGAGATTCTGTTAAATATTTTACAAGTTTTTCTTGAATATTTTTTCCAAATTCTAAGTGATCTGAATATCCTAATTGTCTGTTTTCAATCTCAGCAGCCTTTTTTGCTTTTTCCAATAACAATCTAGCCCATTCTTCATCAAGAGGATAATGTTTTTCTGCTAATTCTCTGTCTGGCCAAATCATTTTTAATGCACAAATTTTTAAATTAGATTTTTCAAATCTTCTAATGATTTCTCCGATTAATTGTTTTTGTACACCATCAGGTTTTATTAAAATTAATGTTTGTTCAATCATTTTTATTTTATCAATTTTTTATATCTTATAAATTTATCAGTTTTGTTATGAATAGCTTAGACTTCTCTTTCTAACTCTTTTAATTTTTTAGATTATTGGTTTACTTGTCTTTATTTTCTTTTTTTGTTTTTTGTTTAGTTTCTTTTGTCTTAGATTCAATTTTAATTGCTTTTTTTTGAGTTTCTTTTATTTCTTTTTCTGCTTTTTTTATTTGTTGTTCATCTATATCTGCTGTTTTTGGAGATTTTTTAGGGGTGGTTTCTTTGATAGGTTCTTTTTCCTTTTCTATTTTTGGAATTTCTTCTGGTTTTAAGGGTCTTATAACTTCTAAAACCCTAATTTCACATAATGACAAAGGATATGTTTTCTTTAACATTATTGAGAGTGGTCTTTGTAATCTATTTGAAAGAATTTCATTGAATATTTCATTGTCTTTTTTTCCTGCAGTATAATCTTCAATCCAGTTTTTAGTTTTATTTCTTAAAGTTTTTCTTACTGCTCTTGAGACTCTTTTTCTTGTTATTAAAAAAGGTTTTATTTTTAATATGCTTTCTTGACTTGGAGTTTCAAAAGAATCTTCAACATAGCTTATTCTTTTTCTAATCATTCTTCTAATAAAATAAGGCATTAGCTTGATTTTTATAGGATAAGCAATTGCTTTATCATTTTCAATTTTGATTTTAACAACTGCTTCAACACTTTTTCCTTTTAATTGCCTTGTTAAATCTAATTTAATTGTTCTATCTTTTAAGTCTTCAGGAGAATTTCCAATTAATTCTATTTTTGAATTTATTAATGGAATTTCTGCTTCTGTGAATTTTTTCCTTTTTGTTAAGATTTTTGTTTGTTTTGGCATTTTATTATTTGAATCTTATTATGTCTTAAGTTTTGTTATGAGTAGCTTAATCTTCTGATTTGTATCTCTCTATGTTTTATAAGTTATTAGTTTTTATTTTGGGTTAGGCCTTTTTTAAAAGGTTGTTTTATTCTATTGCTATTCTAGATACTCTTCTTGAATTTTTAGCATGTTTTGATTTCTTACATTCTTTGCAAGTATAAATTACAACCTTTCTTGTTGTTGCTTTTGTTTTTCTTTTCCATTTTTTTATTGCTGGTCTACTCCCATATCTTCCTTTGTTTCCTTTTCCAGGGATAGACCCCCTATCTTTTGCTCTTGTTAATGAACCTCTCTTTAGTGTTCCTCTTTTCTTTCCTGTACTTACTAAATCTATTTTTTGTTCTGTTCTTTTTTTACAAAAAGGACAAAATCTAGTTGTTTTTTTTGGTAATTTCATGTTTTGATGAGAGAAAATGGGTTTTTAAAGGTTAGGATGGTCCTACCAAGAATCGAACTTGGGCCTTTTCCATGTCGCGGAAATGTTCTACCATTAGACTATAGGACCTTACAATAATCATAAGATTTGAGATTATAAATTTTTTGCTTCTAGGGTTTAGAGTTCTTAGTAACTTACTTAGTAACTAATTTAATAAGAAAGGTTTATATATTAAGTATTATATCATATCTTGATGAAAAAATATTTACTTTTAATCGAAGATGAGAAAAAATGGGAAGAATTTAAAAAATTAATTGATAAAGATATTAATACAGAAATTATTTCTTTAATAAATGAGAAAATTAAAAAGAGGAAGAAAAATGGAAAGTAAAACAATGAATATTGGTATTTTAATGAAATATAAGGGAGAGGTTAAAGAGATTAAGCTTTTCATAACAAAACTTAAAGTTTTATGGAGATACTAGACAAAAATAAAAATGTTAATAAAAAAATTAAACAAAGCACAGGTGACAATATTTATAATCTTGGCTATTGTAATTGTTGCAGGCATTGGAATATTTTTTGCTTATAGGGGTAATTTGTTTCAAACAAGTGTTCCTCAAGAGTTAGAGCCGGTTTATTCTTATTATCTTAGTTGTATTGAAGGTGAGGCTTTAGATGGAGCTTTTATTTTAGAACAACAAGCAGGTTATATTGAACCTCCTGAATTTTCTCCTGGAAGTGATTATATGCCTTTTTCAAATCAATTAGACTTTTTAGGTATTGGTGTTCCTTATTGGTATTATGTTTCTGGCAATGGAATTTCTAATGAACAAATTCCAAGTAAATCAAAAATGCAAGAACAATTAGATGATTATGTAGAGGAAAGAATTAATTTATGTGATTTTTCTCAATTTGAAGAACAAGGCTTTCAGATTGAGGTTGGTGAAAGTTCTGTTGATAGTTCTATTAAAGATAATTCTATTTCTGTTAATGTGAACCAGAATTTGAATATTAATTATGGAGATATTAGTTGGAGGGGAACAAGACATTCTGTTTCTGCAAATTCTAATTTAGGTAAGTTTTATAATTTAGCAAAAAAGATTTATCAAAATAATAAGGATGAGATGTTTTTAGAAAACTATGGGGTAGATGTCTTGAGATTATATGCCCCTGTTGATGGAAGTGAGATTAGTTGTAGTCCTAAGGTTTGGCAAGTTGATAATGTTAGAAATGATTTAATAAATGCTTTAGAAATTAATGTTCCTGCAATTAAAATTCAAGGAGATTATTATGATTTAAATACTCCTTCAAGTAAGTATTTTGTTCAAGATATTGGAAAAGATGTTGATATGAATGTTAATTTTATGTATTTAGCAGAGTGGCCTATGAAAATGGAGGTTTGGCCTTCTGAAGATAATATTTTAATGGCAGAGCCTGTTGGATTGCAAGAAGGTATGGGTATGTTGGGTTTTTGTTATGTACCTTATCATTTTGTTTATGATTTTGCATATCCTGTTTTAATTCAAATATATTCTGGAAACGAAATGTTTCAGTTTCCAGTAGTTGTTTTTATTAATAAAAATAATCCTCGTGAAGCTTTAGATGCTCAGGGATTACCAGATGTTGTTCCAGAATTATGTCAAAAGAGAAATACTAAAATAAGTGTTTCTACTTATAATACTAATTTGAATCCTATTGAAGCAAATATTAAATTCAAATGCTTTGATACTGTTTGTGATATTGGAAATACAGAAGTTGGTGGAGATGCTGTTTTAAGTGCTGATTTCCCGCAATGTGTTAATGGTTATATTTTAGCAAGTGCAGAAGGATATAAAACTAAAAAGCATTTAATTTCAACTATTAATCCTGGAAATGCTATGGTTGTTTTAGATAAAAAATATAAATTAG
>JAFCDA010000004.1 GCA_017609915.1 Candidatus Pacearchaeota archaeon | reverse complement strand
TAATTTACTTTCATAACTACCAACCCTTTTATCTGATATACAAAGAATATTAAAATTATGTCCTCCCCTGATAAGTGAAGGATAATCCCTATAATTAAAAGTAAAATATCCTTGCTCAACTAACACATCTGAAACAATTTCAGAAATTTTATTAATTCCTTGTCCTGCTTTTCCACCAATTAAAATATTTAGTTTCATCTTTTTTTGATTCCTCAGTATCTTTTTATATCTTTAAGTTAAGCTCTTCTGTTTCTATAGCTTAATCTCAGTAGAGCACATCTTCCTATGCTTATAAAATATAAGTTTTTTACCTGTTTATATTATTTAATTTATATCTGTGAATTTTTAAGTTTTGTTATGAATAGTTTAAGCTTATCATTTGTCTCTCTTTCTATGCTTATAATATACTAGTTCTTTTATTTATTAATAGAAAGTTTATATTTAAAGTTTATTAATCTAAGAACTACAATTAATATAGTGTTCATCTAAAACAGGCCAGTTATCAGAAGTTTGGTCAACAACACCAAATTTATTTCCTGTTCCTTGAAGATTAGAAGCACCAATAAGTTTTATATCTTGTTCATCGTTTTTACATATAGTATTATCAGATATTTCATGATTACTTCCTTTTTCTATTTTAAGTCCATAATAAGTATTTGATTTCATTGTATTTCCTTTTATTATTGCATTAGTATCCCAATTAAGATATAATCCAACATATTGATCATTTAATTTATTATTTATAATACTAGGATAATCATTATTATAAAGAGAAATCCCTATACCTCTTGATCCTTCCATAGTTATTTCACAATTCTTTATAGTTATATACTTATTTTCTTCTGAAAAAATCCCGCTAAAATTACTATCACTTTTTATAGAATGTCCATCACAATCAAATGTAATATTATCTTTCATTATAGTTATACAAGGCTCTGTTAAATTATCTTTATTTAGATTATTAGTTAATTTATAAAATTCACCTTTTTTAGTAAGATAAGCCCCACAACTAGTAATTTCAATAGATATATGTTCACAAACACCATTTTTACATTCAGATTTTTCTGAACATGTTTCAATTAGTTCTGGTTCCCCAATCTTTTGAACACATTCATTTTTAATACAAGAATAATCATGAAGCTTTTTGTAAGCAGAATTATTTTGACAATATGATTCAATAGAAACTTGAGGACAATCAATACTTGAAGTACATTCAACATCTAAGTTTTCAGAACTATCATTTTCATCTTGTTCTGAATCATCATCAAAAGAAGTCGGAATAAATATGATTAAAATTGATATTATAACCATAACTACAATGATAATATACATCACCTTTTTTTTCATGGTAATTAAGATGATTAGAGATATTTAAAGGTTTTTAGAGTGATGAGGATTATGAGATTTATTAATTCTATTATTTTTCAATTGATAATATTCTTGTAATATTCTCTTTAAATCTTCTCCTTTAACTTCAGGATTTAATTTATTCAAAATTATCATTTGTGCTTGACTAATTGCATAAACTGGTCCTCCAGAAAGTCTCATTTCATAAGGTCTAATTACTAAATCAATATCTGGAAAAATTAATTTTCCCCTAAAAGATTCATAATCTTTAGGATCTTGTGAAAGTGCTTCATTAATATCTTGTTCTAAGGAATATCCTAATAAAGTAGTAACTTCACCATTTTTTCCATTCTTAGTTAATTGAGATAATTCTTTAGCAGCTCCTTCTAATTCTTTAGGTAATTTCTCAGAGTGATCAATTACTTTAAAAACAATTCCATTTTTTTCGAAAAATTTTTCTTTAATTAAATCTTCAAATGTGTTTTTAAGTGCCTTATAAATAGGTTCTAAACCTGAATCAGTTCTTTTATGGGTATAATTAGACATTGCATGAAAAATAAATCTATCTGAGATTCCTTTAGCTATAAAAAATCAGAAAATAATCTTAAAGTTTTTCCACCTAAATAATAAGCTTCATCTAAAGAGATTTGTTTTTTCTTGAAAATCTTCTATTCCCATCTGGCATATATAAAACAGTACTTATTTTTTGTTCCATTTTAACTTCTCAGAATTCTCTGAGGTTTTTCCACCCCACATAAATAGAAAATTAAGGATATTTAAATCTTCTTCTCAATCATCCCCTTTATCTCTTCAACAATCTCAAAATCAAACAGCAACTTCTTTTTCAACACCCTTGATTAAATTCCAATCAAGTTTTATTAGTTGTTGCACAGCAGGATTATCGGTATTTAATTTATATAAATCTGATTTTCCAACTCTTCTTGTTTTAATAACTATGTTATTTCTTTCTAATTTATCCCAAAAAGCCTGTAATGTTGAATAACTAACTCCTGAATTTTTTGCTATTTCTGTTAAAGGATAATCAAATAATTGAAATGTTATAAGAAAATCTAAAACCTTTATTATAGGATTATTTCCAAATACTTCGACAAAAATTGTTTCATTTTTCATATAAACTATAGAAAATTATACTTTATAAATATTTCTATTTATGTTTTTATATTCCAATATTACACATTTTGATACATTAAGAAGAGGCTTTCCTTCTCATTTAGGGAAAGATATTAAAAAGATAGCTAAAGATTTAATAAAGAAAGGATTAATTTTAACAAAACCAACCCCCTATGGTTTGCAAGTATTTTTAAATAAAAATAGATTAAGAGAAGTAGAAGATTTTATTTTTAAAGTTTTAAATTTTAGATTTTAAGATATTTTTTATCTCTTCAACAACTTTAGGATTAACCAAAGTCATCAATCCTTTAGGCTCTTCTTTAATTAATAATGCTTTTAAAATTCTCCTCATAATTTTACCAGAACGAGTTTTAGGTAAATCCTTAACAAAATATATTTTTGATGGACGAGAAGTAGGCCCTAATTTTTTATCTACATGTTTTATAAGTTGTTTTTCTAATTCTACACTTCCCTCTCCTTTTTTTAATACAACAAATAAAATAGGGACTTCTCCTTTAATTTTATCTGGAATTGGAACAATAGCACATTCTCCAACCCTTTTATCAGAAGCAATTGCATTTTCTAATTCTGCTGTTGATATTCTATGTCCTGCAACTTTCATAACATCATCTGTTCTTCCAGTAATTCTTATATTTCCTTGTTTATCTATATAAGCTCCATCACTTGTATCATAATATTTTTTAAATCTTTTCCAATAAGTTTTAAGGTATCTTTTAGGGTTTTTATAAATTCCATGCAACATTCCTGGTGCAAAAGGACTTACCTGAACTAATTCCCCTATTTTTCCTTGTTTTACTTCCTTGCCTTTTTCATTAACTATAATATGTTTTATTCCAGGAAAACTTTTACCAGCAATTGTAGGAATAAAGGGCCCTATTCCAGGCAAAGCATTAATTAAAGCCCCCCCAGTCTCTGTTTGCCACCAAGTATCAATTATTGGGCATCTTCCACCACCTATTTTATTTAAATACCAATTCCAAGCATCTTCATCAATTGGTTCGCCAACAGTCCCTAAAATTTTTAAACTATCTAATTTATATTTTTTAATATATTTTTCATCAACTTTCATAAACATTCTAATTGCAGTTGGGGCAGTATAAAGAACATTAACATTATTATCTTGAATAATCTTCCACCATATTCCCGGATCTGGAAAATCAGGCCCTCCTTCATAAATAAGTGTTGTTGAGCCATTTAATAATGGGCCATAAAAAGCATAAGTATGCCCTGTTATCCATCCAACATCAGCAGTACACCACATAATATCCTTTTCTCGTAAATTAAAATTGTATTTTGTTGTCCAATATGCATGAACAGCATAACCTCCTGTATCATGAATAATTCCTTTTGGTGTTCCAGTAGTTCCACTAGTATAAAGAACAAACAAAATATCTTCTGAATTCATTATTTCTGGTTCATATTTGTTATCAGCTTTTTTAAGCTCAGAATTAAAATCTAAAAATTTACTTCCAGAAACTTTTTTCCCAACTCTATTTACTACAATTATTTTCTTAACTGTTGTTCCTCTTGCTCCTTGTTTAGCTTTAGCTAATAAATCTTCTTTTTCACCTTTTCTATAATATCCATCAGAAGTTACTAAGATTTTTGCTTTACCATCTTCAATTCTAGCTTTTAAAGCATCTGCTGAAAAAGCAGAAAAAACAACAGAATGAATCGCTCCTATTCGAGTGCAAGCCAACATAGAAATTAATGCTTCAGGAATCATAGGCAAATAAATAGAAACAACATCTCCTTTTTTTACACCTTGTTTTTTCAAAACATTTGCAAATCTACAAACTTTATCATATAGTTCTTTATAAGTAAGTTTAATTGTCTTTTCTTTAACAGGTTCAGGAACCCAAATCAAAGCAATCTTATTTCCTTTATCTTTAATCCATCTATCTAGACAATTTATAGAAAAATTAAGTTTTCCTCCTTTAAACCATTCAAAATAAGGAAGTTTTTCAACATAAGCTTTTTTCCATTCACTTTTCCACTCAATTCCCTCTTTAGCAAGCCCTTCCCAAAATTTTACAGGATTTTTATTAGCTTGATTATAAATCTTTTCATCTTTAATCCAAGCAATCTTTTTCATTTCATCACTTGGATAATAATGCTCACCTTTTTTTACTATGTATGAAGTCATTTTGATTTATTTTTCTCTTTCCAATCTTTTGAAATCTTCATTAAACAATATCTAAATAATTTGGTAGGAGATATGTTACTTTTCTTAAGCCAATCGTATTCTTTTTTTGTTATTCTGCATGATACAGTTTTATTTAGCTTTGGTTCTGCCTGCACTTTACTAATATCAAAATCTTTAAACATTTTATACTCTATATGTATTAATTTGTATTACAAATAATTACTTTATAAATCTTTTCATCTTTAACCCAAGCAATTTTTTTCATTTAATCACTTGGATAATAATACTCACCTTTTTTTATTATGTATTTTGTCATTTTGTTTTCTTGAAATAAGATAATATTTTTCCGACTATTGTTCCTATAGCAAACCCCCAAAAGATTGAAGATAATATTGAAACTGTTTTACTGATATTTGGAGGAAATAAATTAGTTGTTAATCCTAAAAATAAACCTATAATCATCCCTATTAAGGCCCCTTTATGAATATAATTTAAATTTTTAAATTTCATTTTGATTTCTTTATCTATCTTATAGAGATAATAATTGCTAATTCTTTTTTATGTGCTTTAGACATATTAAAAAAGAATCTTTTAACAGATGATTCTTTTGATTTTTGTTTAGCCATATATAGAATAATTAATTTTAATTAATAAATGTTACTTTCTAAAAAGGTTTGCTTCAATCAACCCAATGCTTTTTATCTTTTATTCCTTTATCCCAAAGTCTTTTTGTATATCCTACATTATCAATTTCTTGTTTTGTTATTTCTAATTCTTTTAAAACATCCATAATTTTCTTTTTTGCTTTTTTCATTTCTTTTAGTTGGCAAAGATATTCAATTTCCATAAAATAACCTAAATGTCTGACTTTATTTATTTCAATAATAATTCTTTTGTCTTTTTTATGTAAATAACTTTCAGATTGTTTGAATTTTTTCATCCACTGAACAAAACCTAAATCAAACATTAAAGCAAGAAATTCATCAGGATGTTGTGTTTCAAATTCAAATTCTTGCTTAACAACAATATAATCATCCCAATATTTATACAATCTTTTTTTAAAATTAATCTCATATTTATCTGGTTTATTTCTTATTCTAAATGCTTTTTTAGGATAACCATGTTTTCTAAACTTTTTATGTAATGCAAAATAATCATCACTTCTAGCCTCTTTTTTTTTAAGTTTAGCTATCTTCTGAACTTTCTTTCTAAGCTCAGCAACATTCTTAATTTTTACTTTAGTTTCAACCTCTAACCATACCATTTTTCATCTCTTTTTTAATAATAAATTAAACCACTCTTCTTCAAAGCTTTCAAGTTTATAAGATTATTGATGTAGATTAATAAAATAAACACCCTCAGCAGGAATCGAACCTGCGAGCCTAAAAAGAGATTATTAATTTTCAACAAAAATCTCTTTTATTTTATCCCTTATTGATTCTTTTAATTTTATATCTTTAATATCTCCAATCTTTTCATGAATAAGATTTTTATAGAGAGTAAAAATCATATCAAGATGAATAAATGAATCAAATCTTATATCTCCTTTGCAGGAATCTTTTGGAAGAGAAATTTCATATTTGTTTATCACTCTTTTTTTTGTTGTTATCTGACACAGAATAGTATTATGTCCCTCTAATGATTTAATAACAAGAGCAGGTCTTTTTTTGATTTTTGACAAATCACTAAATGGAAAATCAACTAACACAATATCAAATTTATTAAACCTCATTGTAAATATGCAAATGCTTCTTCATCTTCTTTTGATAACCAGGATTCAGCCAATAGTTTTTCATCCCCTAAAAATTTTGCATTATCCCAATCTAATTCATCTATTTTTTGAAGTTTTTCAATCCTCTTCTGTATGCATATTCTAACAAACTCACTCCACTTTATTTCAGAATATTTTTTCATTCTTTTATAAACTTCATCATTAATTGAGAGAGTTATGTTTGTCATTCCTCAATAAGTGAGCTCACTTATTTAAATCTTTCTATTTTTAAGAAGAAAAACGCCCTCAGCAGGAATCGAACCTGCGAGCCTAAAAGGCCATGGTTAGCAACCATGTGCAATACCACTATGCGATGAGGGCATAATAGCGGGAGAAGGATTTGAACCTCCGACCTCGAGGTTATGGGCCTCGCGAGCACTCCAGACTGCTCTATCCCGCTATATATTTATGTAAGGCAATATGCTTTTAAACTTTACTATCTTTAGTTTAAAATGAAAAGGGGCTTATAACAGGACATCACACAAATATTTAAAAAGTTTAATTACTTTATTCTAATATGAAATTTTCATCACCTAATGAACAAAGGGTTGCTGAATGTGTTGGATTATGGTTAGCAGAGGGAGACCAAAAATCTAGATCAGAGATAACCTTTACTAATAATTGTTTAGAATTAGTTGATTTATTTTACAAAAATTTAACTTATTTATTTAAAAATTGTGGAAATATCAGGATTTATGTTTATTCAAAGGAAGATCAGGAAATTAATATGAATTATAAAAATTGCACAATAAAGTATTATAAAGATAACAGGGCCAGAAAACCTTATTTTATTGTTAGGTTAACCTCTGTTGAGAAAGTTAAAGAATGGAAGAAAATTATAGAGAAAAGTCTAAATGACAAAAGACTATGCCCTTTTATTCTAAGGGGATTTTTTGCAGGAGAAGGAAGTATTAAAGAAGGTTCTCATAATTCAAGAGGAATAAGGATAGCCCAGGGAATCCAAAATGATATGTTAGAAAAAATTCTAACTTTTTTTAAGATAAAATATTCTTTTTATTCGAATGAGAGAAACTATGTTATCTATGGAAAGAAAAACTGGGATATTTTCGCAAATTTTAAGTTAGCAGATTTGCACCCAGATAAAAAAGAGAGATTTTGGAGAGTATATAATGATTTCAAGGAAGAACATTATGAAAAAAATTATCTTGTTAATAACATTTATTCTCTTTTAGAGTCCCCTTATTCGACAAGACAATTAGCAGAGAAGTTTAATAGAAGCATAGCAAGAATACAGGATGTATTAATAAATCTTAAAAAACAAGGAAAAATAAAAAATTTTAGGGTTAGAAATATAGATTATTGGACAAACGACCCTAATTTAACTATAATATCAAAACTTAAAAAGGATTATTTACTTTTATTAGAGAATCCAAAAAAAACTTCAGAGCTTGCAGAAGAATTTAATGTTTGTCATAAAAGTTCCTATAATAGGCTTAAAGAACTAGAGAGATTAAATTTAATTAAAAGATTAGACAATAAAAAATGGACAAAAAATCAA
Source organism: Candidatus Pacearchaeota archaeon (assembly GCA_017609915.1). Lineage (GTDB taxonomy): Archaea > Nanobdellota > Nanobdellia > Pacearchaeales > GW2011-AR1 > ARS1285. The sequence continues at coordinate 22,893 of JAFCDA010000004.1, read as the reverse complement.
ATGAAAAATAAAATAAGGGTTATTTAATAAAATGGTAAGGGTATTAGGCATAGACGAGGCCGGAAAGGGACCTGTTCTTGGTCCAATGATTATTGCAGGAGTTATGATTGAAGAAGGAAAAGAAGCAATGTTAGGAGAAGTTAAAGATTCTAAATTTTTATATCATAATAAAAGAATAAAACTTGCAAAACATATCCAAGAAAACTTTGAACATAAAATAATTGTTGTTAATGCCCCTGAAATTGATGATGCACTTAATTCTGAAGAATTAAACTTAAACTGGCTTGAAGCACATAAACAAGCAGAAATAATAAATTCCCTAAAACCAGATGTTGCAATAATTGACTGTCCAAGCATTAATACCTTTAAATTCAAAGAATATCTTTTAAATCTTCTTGATGATAAAAAAATCAAGTTAATAGTAGAACACAAGGCAGATGCAAATTATCCTGTATGTTCTGCTGCTTCAATAGTAGCAAAAGTTAAAAGAGAAGATGAAATGACTAAAATAAAAAAGAAATATGGAAAATGTGGCCCAGGATATCCTTCTAATCAAACAACACAAGATTTTGTAAAAAAACACGGTAAAAAATATCCTGAAATAATGAGACAAACATGGTCAACATATAAAAGATATCATAAAGGAAAAGAACAAAAAAGCGTTATGGATTACTAGATAAATGTTTACTTATAGTATTCTACCCCCCAAAAATCCTTATAAACCTCTGGACAATGAAAAAAAACATTAAACCAAAAAGTTGCAGCATATCTATTAACTTTGCTTTTGAATCTTGCAAATCTTATTTTACTCATTTCAAATGGCCCATCAAATTCTAAATCATGATTTATTGATTCTAAAAGAACTTTTTCTAAATTTTTAGGAAGTTTAAACCCATTTAATTCTAAATCTTCAATAAATTTTAAGGGTTTAGTTATCTCACCAGATTCTGAATATCTTTTTTTAATTAAATTAAAAAGAGAACAAGCTTTTTTAATTTCCCAATTTTGCATTTCAGGAAGATCATAAGGTGACCTAAAATCTATTTTATTAAATTCTAAAAATCTTTTTTTCCTGCATTTCCATCCAGGCGGTTCATCTCCTAAATCTTCAACATAACCTAATTCAAACCCACAACTCTCTAACTCATTATGTATAGAAGAGTCAAATTCCTGGTAATGCTCTATGGCCCCTTCCTTTTCTCCCTCTGTTTGATCTCCATCCATATAATATTTTTTAACATGATCACAATATTCTTGAAAAGTAATATCTCCATTTCTAAATGCCGCATCTAGTTTTAAATGATAATCATCTGTAAATACATTAAAAAGGTGTTCTCTTCTTATTTCTCTTGCCTCTTCTTTATTTATTAATCCATCTTCTAAGTAATTAGGGATTTTATCTTGATCCATATAACAATAATTTAATACTCTTTGTTTTTCATCTTTTTTTTCTAAATCAAGTATGGGATCATAAGAACTAAAAGTTTTTTTATTCATAAAGATAATTCCCTTAATAATTTTAAAAATATTATTAATATAGAAAATATACTTAATTAAAGTCCTTATTTTGAACTACTAGCAAAATTAAATATAAATTTAAAAATGTCCTTATTCTTTATAATTTATGCCTCATTTAAAAAAACTGGTAATAAAGGGTTTTAAGAGCTTTGCAAGAGAAACTACAATGAATTTAGATAAAAACATGAATGTAATTGTAGGTCCAAATGGCAGTGGAAAAAGCAATGTTACAGATGCTCTTTGCTTTGTTTTAGGAAGACTAAGTATTAAATCAATGAGGGCAGCAAAAGCATCTCATTTAATTTTTGCAGGAAATAAATATTTTAAAAAAGCAAATGAAGCTTATGTGGAAATAACATTTGATAATTCTGATAAAATCTTTGCTTTAGATAAAAAAGAGATAAAAATAAGAAGAATAGTAAGAAAAAATGGACAAAGTATATATAAAATAAATAATGAAACAAAAACAAGACAAGAAGTTCTTGAACTTTTAGGACAAGCAGGAATTGACCCCCATGGATTTAACATAGTTTTACAAGGAGAAATTGAAAAATTTGTTAAAATGCCTGCAGAAGAAAGAAGAAAAGTTATTGAAGAAGTTGCAGGAATCTCTGTTTATGAAATGAGAAAATATAAGTCTTTAAAAGAATTAGAAAAAACAGAAGAAAGATTAAAACAAATAAATTCTGTTTTAAGAGAGAGAACTAATTATATGAGAAATCTTGAAAATGAAAGAGAACAAGCTTTAAAATTTAAAAGATTAGAAGAAACAGTAAAAAAATGTAAAGCATCTATAATAAACAAGAATATTCAAGAAAAACAAAAAGAATTAGATGAACTTAATAAAAAAATTGATTTAAAAAGAAAAGAGGTTGAAAAAAAAGAAACCATAATAGATAAGACACAAAATGAGATAAATCTTCTTAATGAAAAAGCAGATAATATTTCTAAAACAATTCAAAAATCTTCAGGACTTGAACAAGATGCTTTATTAGAAGAAATTTCAGATTTAAAACAAGAAATAGCAGGAATGAGTGCAAGAAAGGAAAACTTTGAAAATCAGCTTGTTGAATTAGATAGAAGAAGGCAAACACTTCAAGAGTCTATTAAAACAGCAGAAAAAGAAATTAAAGAGATGACAAAAGAAAAAGGTAAAGACAGAAAAAAAACATTACAAGAAAAAAAAGAAAAACTTGAAGAACTTGATGAATTAAAAAGAAAATCTTATCTCCTTAAATCAAATATTAGTTCTATTAACAGCCAAATAGATGACAAAAAAAAGCAAATTCAAAGAACTAAAAATGAATCTAATTTTATTATAACTCAAATTGAGCAAACAGAATCTGAAATAAAAATAAATGAAGATTTGGAAAAACACAAGAAATCTTTAACACAACTAAAGCAAAAAATAAAACTAAATAAACAAAAAGCATCTAAACTACAAAATGACTTACTTGAAAAAGAAAAAACACAAGCAATTCAAAGACAAATAATCAAACAAGCTGAAAAAATCAAATCAGAAGTTTCTAAACTAGACACTTGCCCATTATGTAAAACAAAAATAACTCCAGAGCACATTGATGAAGTAATAAACAAATCTAATTTAGATATATCAAAGGCTCAAAAAACTATTTCTAATATTGAGATTCAACAAATTGAACAGGAATTAGAAAAAATAAAGCAAAAAATATCAAAACAAGCTAATGAGATTAATACAAGAGAAATAGATATTATTAAAATACAAACAATTGAGGAAAAGAAACAAAAATTTAAAAGAGATAAGCAGCAGGTTGAGGTTTTTAAAAAAGAACTTGAAAATCTTGAAATAAAAAAGAAAAATATTGAAAACAAGTTTTCTAAAATTAAATTAAGTGAAGAACAATATGAAGAATTAAAATTAGATGTTAATGAATTACAAAGAAGTGAAGAAAGAAATCTTGGTTATGAAATAAGTGCAAAACAAAGAGAATTAGAAAGAACAAAACTTGCAATTAAACAAAATATTAGAGATAAAGAATCAATCAAAGATGATTTAGAAGAAAAACAAGATTTAGTTGATGAAAAAGAAGAACAAGCAGAGATTTTGAAAAAGAAATATCAAAAAATGTTTGAACAAAAAAATATTCTACAAGACAAAGTAAGGATGTTTGAATCGAGTTTAATGAAACAACAAAATGAAAAAAGAATCTTTGAACAAGATATTAATAATATTAATATAAATAAGGCGCAAATTAGTGCTAAAAAAGAAACTTTTCTAGAAGAATTAAAAGAATTTACAGGAATCCAATTTATTAATTTACCAATAGATAAACTAAAACATAGATTAAACAAATCTGCAGAAATATTATCAAGAATTGGAAATGTTAATATGAGAGCATTAGAAGTTTATGATGATGTTAAAAAAGATTATGATAAAATAAGAGAAAAAGTTGAGCAACTAGAAAAAGAAAAAAATGAAATTATCAAGATTATAGAACAAATTGATAGAAAAAAGAAAAAAACCTTTTTACATACTTTAAGAGAAGTAAATGAATTATTTTCAAGAAATTTTACCCAGTTAAGCACAAAAGGAGTTGTAATTCTTGAGCCACAAAATAAAAAAGAAGTTTTTGAAGCAGGACTTGATATTTTAGTAAAAGTAGGTCCAGGTAAATACTTTGATGTCACCTCCTTGAGTGGTGGAGAACAATGCCTTGTAGCTTTAGCATTAATCTTTGCAATACAAGAGTACAAGCCTTATTGTTTTTATATTTTTGATGAAATAGATGCAGCATTAGATAAAAGAAATAGCGAAAAGCTTGCTTATCTTTTAAAAAAATACATGAAAGAAGGTCAGTATATAATTATCACACATAATGATGCTTTAATATCAGAATCAACAAATGTTCTTTATGGTGTATCAATGCAAGAAGGAGTTTCTAAGATATTGAGTTTAGAGGTTTAAATTATTTTCAATTTTCTACTATTTTTCAATCTTCTACCATTCCCCAATTAGTTAATTTCACCCTTTTCTTCTTAGCATGGGCTACTTCTATCTTTTTATTCAATGCCTCATAATCTCGAATCAAATCTGAAATATTAGAATAGGATGTATTTTTTTCCTGAAGAGTTACATCAGGCACAGTTTGTTCTGCTGTTAAATCTCTGTATTTGATAATTATATTTAAGCTTCCCATATTAATTTTATTATCTAAAAAAGTAGGGGCATTTGCTATAACCTCTATATTATGTGAAGTAAAACATATATTTTTATTATCTTTTTTATCATAAATTGAGATTCCTGGAATTGCTTCAATTGCGTATATCATACAATATCCTATATTATTAGGGGAAGTACTCTCCTTTGCTAAAAAAACATTTTTACATTCGCTAATATCACGAACCATCTTTCCTTCACTTACTTGTGCATTTTTTTCATCTGCCATTTTCAAATAAACCACCCCTCATTTATAAACATTAATAAAAAGAGAAAGAAACAAATTAAAATAAAAAAATAAAAAAATAAAATTTAATAATAATTTGTTTCGCCTTCTCCGAATTCTTCTATTTCAGAAGGTTTCTTAGTTAAAAGCACTATTAAAATGATTAAAAGCACAACAAAGATTATCGCTAAAATTACTGTTAAGATTAAAACTGTATTACTTGTTCCATCAGTTCCATCTGTACCATCAATAACTTCAACATCATCGTCATCTTCTATATCGTCTGCTTCAACACCATTCAAAACTATTTGCTTTTTAGCTATTACCTCAGAATCATAGTTGTAAGCTTCAACTTCTAAATTATAGATGCCTGAAATAGCATCACTAGGTATAGACAAGTATATTCTTTTGTTAACAGTGTCTCTGATTTGATCGTAATCTTTATCAATCTCAGATGCAATATCACCAAAGTATACATTTCTCTCAACTATACCAGGAATTGAAACTTTAACATATGTATCGTCAAGTCTATCACTACCTGTGTTGTGTAAAACAACATCAATAGCAATAACACTTCCAGCAGTAACTTTGTCAGGTGCTTCTATTGATAAAAGACTTAAACCATAAAGATTTCTTTGCATTACTATAGGATAATCTTCTTCAATAGAATCTTCTCCTTTAGCACTTATTCTAACATATAGAACTAAATCTTCTAGGTCATTATCTAAGTCAAAGTTTGAAGGCAAATCTAATGAAAGTCTCTTGATATATGAACTACCATTAACTAATCTAAATCTAGCAGTTGAATCAGAGATTTCATCTCTATATCCTTCTATATAAACTTTAACCCTTACATCAGAAACATCTGCATCTGCAGTAAACTTAACTTCTACTGGAATTGTATTTGAAACTTCTCCTGCATATGTTTTTGCATCAAGCTTAAGAGAAATATCATTAACAATCACATCATCAATACTTGCAAAAGCACTTACTGTGTTCAAAGCTAAAACTATAGCAAAAAGTGCTATAAAAGAAACCAAAATTGTTTTTTGTTTCATTTTTAACGTTTGAGTTTGTTAAAATTCTTTAAAATTTAATTGATTTTAAAACCTAATTTTTGTTTATAAACTTTTCTATTCTGTAGTAACTATATAATAATTACACAACGAGAATGTTTAAATAGTGTATTCTGGTATACTGCTTAACTAGTATCTTATTAAAATATAAAGAGACATAATGAGAAGATTAAGTTACTCAAATAATATCTTCCAATTGAGATTATAGGATATGGAAAAAATAAAATAGATTACAGAACATGACACAAAAACCAACAATCAAAATAGAAAAGCAAACAAAGGCTCGTTTAGAGCATTTAAAAGAGAATGAAAGAGAAACTTATGACCAAGTAATTAGGAAAGTGCTTTATGTTCTTAATAAAATAAGAAAAGACCCGGTTTCAGCTAACAGAATTTTACAAAAAATTGATAATAACATAAGAAGAAGAAAAGGTTATTCTGAGGGAAAAATTAAAACAAAGGAAGAAACAAATTAGTAAATATCTTATAAGCATAGAGAGATATGTTATAAGATTAAATAGAGACAGGGTTACGGAAGCCATGTGCCCTTGCTACTCATCAACTCAAAGATTTATAAAGATATAGGGGACTAATTTTCAAAGCCCTTCAAATTCTTGTTTGATTTCTCCAACATTTTCAAGAAGATAATCATGCATTCTTTTAATAATAATATTTTGCAATTCTTCTTTTAAAACCCCAGTACATTTTGAAATGTCTTTTTCAGGAAATTGAGAACTTGCTTTTTGAACTAAACAAGACATTTTTTTACCTTGTAATTCTTCACTATCTATTTTTCCTTGTTTTATTTTTAGTAATGTAACTTCAACCTTACATGAATCACCTTTAGAACCTTTTATTGTATAAAGCCATGAAGACTGCGAGTCTTCTCTAATTAAAGAAACTCCTTTGCAATTAACCATCGCGTCAACAAAACATTTCTCATCCCCACAAGGTTTTGCATAAAAAAACAAAAAGTATAGAGAAAAAACTATTAATGCAAGAATTAAAATTATCAAAGCTATTCCAACTCTTGTTTTCAACTTTCCATAACCTTGAGATTCAAGAATTTTTTTTGCACCCATTTTTATAATAAAGATAAACAATTAATATTTATAAATTATTACATTTCAAAGATAACTAAGAAAATAAAATATCAGTATCTTTATAGGAATTTAAGTTATGCAGAAGAGAAACTTAAGCTATGCAGAAGAGAAACTTAAGCTAATCATCTTCAAATCTCTCATGAACTTATCCAATTCCAGATAAAAATAAAATATTTCAAACAAGACATTAACAAATAAATATATTAAAAAAAAAAGAAAAAGAAAATTTTTAAAAGGACTAGTCCTCGTCCTCGTCTTCCCCAAAGTCAAGTTCTTCTATATCTTCATCAAAATCGTCGTTAGACATTTTTCCCTCTTGTTTTTACTTAATTTTATATTAAATAAATAGTATTTAAACTTTTTTGTTTTGGGGTGTTATGGTTTTTATTGAAAACCAAAACTTTTATAAACTACCTTAATTTTTTATCATCATATTAAGAAAAAGATAATAGAGATTATCTATCACAAATCACAATTACATCACTATTCCAACTTCATATTAATTTTGAAGAATAGTTTTAAGTGAATACTAAAAGAGAACAAAAGTATCTAAAATAGATATTTTAGAAGGTAATATCTTTTTCTTAAAAATAAATTAAACAAACAATTATCTTATTGAAACAAGAGATATACAGATGAGGAGAACAAGAATAGAAACCCATCTTCAAAATTTAAGTTATAATAAGATATTAGTTAAGAAATAAAAATAAAATATAAAAAATGGCAAAAATAAGTCCAGTATCAATTAAGTATATAATTCATGCTAAGTTCAAAGCTGATGGAGCAATTGAAAAACCAGATATGATTGGAGCTGTTTTTGGACAAACAGAAGGTCTTTTAGGAGATGAACTTGAAATGAGAGAACTCCAAAAGTCAGGAAAAATTGGTAGAATTGAAGTTTCAACAGAATATGAAGATGGAAAAACTATTGGAGAAATTGAAGTTCCTTCTGCAATGGATAAAACAGAAACAACAATTTTAGCAGCAGCTTTGGAAACTATTGAAAGAGTTGGACCAAGTGACACTAAAATAACAATTGAAGAAATTGAAGATGTTAGAGGAAGTAAAAGAGATTATATTCTTGATAGAGCTAAAAAATTAATGGAACAATTAGATGGTAGTGGAAGTAATATTAGTGAGATGACAAGTGAAATAAAAACCTCTGCAAGAGTTTCTAGATTGCAAACTTATGGAACTGAAAACCTTGCTTGTGGAGATGTTTCTGGAGAACAATTAATAATTGTTGAAGGAAGAGCAGATGTTATTAATTTATTAAAAAATAATATAAAAAATGTTATTGCAATGAATGGAACAAAACTTCCTAGAACTGTTGTAGAACTAACAAAAGAAAAACCAGAAGTAATTTTATTTGTTGATGGAGACAGGGGGGGAAATTTAATTATTAAAAATGTTACTGAAAATGCAGAAATAGATTTTATTGCTATGGCTCCTGAGGGAAAAGAAGTTGAAGAATTAACAGGAAAAGAAATCCTTCAATCTTTAAGAAAGAAAACACATGCTTCAGAATATTCTGGAAATAAAAGACAAAGGGGAGTTAAAAGATATGATGAAAAATCTGAAAAACCAAAAAAAGAAATTAAAAAATTAACTGACAAAGAAAAAGAAAAAATCAAAGATGAAATTAAAGATTTAGTTGGAACAAAAGGAGCAGTGATTTTTAATAAAGATTTAGAAAAAATAAGAAAAGTTCCTGTCGGAAGATTATCAGTATTAGAACTTGATGAAGCACCTTATGTTATTGCAATTGATGGAACAGCAACTCCAAGAGTTGTAGAAAACTGCGAAAGATTAGGTTGTCAAAACCTAATTGCAAAAACATTTGTTGATACAGATACAAATGTTAATTTGGTTTCACTTTAAATTAATACTTTTTAGTTCTTAGAGCTTTGAAGAAGAGAGACTTAAGTTCTGATTGTATAACTTAAAGATGTAATAAGATATAAGAATAAAGTTTAAAATTCAATTTACAAAAAACTTCTTAAAAAACTCAATTAAAAAAACAATAAATTGTATTAACATGTAGGTTTGTTGGAATTTATTAAAAAGTTTTATCCAAGCTTCTTTTCTACTAAGTCAGTACAAACACCAGCAGCAACAGTTGCACCAGCATCTCTGATTGCAAATCTTGCCATATGTGGGTTTACATCTGATTTTTCAATAACTAAATTACCCATTGGTTTAAACTTACAATTTGCACTATCTCCATTTTTCAAGAAGTCAACTTTTTCATCCATTGGTTGTCCACTTGTTGGATCAATTTTGTTTAAAATTTCAACTAATTGACAAGGCACTTGTGCTGTATGAACATGGAATACAGGTGTGTATCCTTTTGCCATAACAGTTGGGTGGTTAATAACAGTTATTTTAGCTGTAAATTCTGAAGCCATTGTAGCAGGCTTAGCTGCATCACAAACTACATCTCCTCTTGCAATATCTTTTTTACCAACACCTTTAATATTAATACCTACATTATCTCCTGCAGGTGCTTCTTGTAATTGTTCATGGTGCATTTCAATAGTTTTAATTTCTCCATCAATTCCTGTTCCGCTTCTTCCAGGTAAAACTTTAACTTTTTGACCGATTTTTAAGATTCCTGTTTCAACTTTTCCAACAGGAACAGTTCCAATACCTGTAATATCATAAACATCTTGAATTGGCATTCTAACTGGTAAATCAGTTGGTTTCTTAGGTTCATCAAAAGCATCTAATTGTTCAAATAAAGTTGGTCCTTTATACCAAGACATATTTGTTGATTTTTCCTTAATATTATCTCCTTTTAATCCTGAAACAGCTAAGAAAACAGTTTTTTCAGCATCAATCCCAACACCTTTTAACAATGTTGAAACTTCTTCTTTTACTTTATTAAAAGCATCTTCTTTAAAATCAACAGTATCCATTTTATTGATTATAACAGCTACTTGTTGAACTCCCATTGTTCTTAATAACCATAAGTGCTCTCTTGTTTGAGGTTGAACACCTTCTTTAGCTGCAATTGTTAAAAATGCAGCATCTGCTTGTGAAGCACCAGTAATCATGTTTTTAACAAAATCCTTGTGTCCTGGAGCATCAATTATTGTTATTTGTCTCTTTGGTGTCATTAATTTTTGATAAGCTAAATCAATAGTAATTCCTCTTTCTCTTTCTTCTTTAATTTTATCCATTACAAAAGCAAATTCAAAACCTGTTTTACCTTGTTTTTCAGCTTCTTCTTTAAGCTTTTTCATTTGTTGTTCAGGAATAGCGCCTGCTAAGAACATAAGCTGACCTACACATGTAGATTTTCCATGGTCTACATGACCTACAAAAACAATATTCATTGTTGGTTTTTCTGCTGCCATTTTATATTTATTAATTATTTCCTTAAATTATAATCTGGTTTTTCAGGACCAAATTGAGTTTCATAAAATTTTTCTATAACAATAAATTCCCCTTGTGAGCAATCCATATCACTTCTTCCATCACTTCTTCCATTCCTTCTTGCTCTATTCATAGCTTTATCATCCAAAAAGATCATTCCAATTGGAGTATTTTTTGCTAAGGTTATCATTTATTGATATTTTATCAATTTTAAGTACATAAAGATAAAAAATAGGGTTTATAAAGTTTTTGATTGGAGGCTTTGGTGAAACCATTATAAAATAAGGTAGCCACCTTATTTTAACTAAAAAACGAGGCGGCAAAATGAAAAAGAGAAGTGAGCTTAAAAGATTTCTGGTTTCTGCCAGAAAGCTAGTAAGTAAATTACCTAAGTTCAATTCAAAGTTTTCTAATAAGATTTATGATAATCATCAGAAAATGATTATACTTATTTTTCGTCAGAAAATGAGGATGACTTTTTGAAGATAATATAGTCATATTTTTTAGGACTTCCATTAGAATCAAATAATCTCTTAGTCCAGTAAGGTTTAATTTCACGATATTCGACTTTCTTTGTTCCTGCAAGGATTTGTTTAAACCACTTTCTATGTAATGTTAAATGAAGAATTTTATCCACCATGACTAAATGTATGGATTTTAAGTTAAATACTTTTGGTGTAGAATTGCAGGATGTGGCTTCACACCATCTTGCACAATTGGGATTTAATTAGGTTCTTCTATTCTATCCCACATTTTTTTATAAGGGGTCTGATCTTTTTTACTCATCTCTGGATTATAAAACAATGTATGTAAGGGGTTTTCTTTCATAAATCTCATATATCTAACTTTATTTCCAGCTCCTTTTAAGGTTACTGTTAAACAATTTGGATCTGCTTCTTGGACTATAGAAGTTATATTATTTTTTGGGCCTTTAACAACATCACGTGTGCGACCAAGTACTTTTCCCATAGCCACACCCAATAAAATACATACTAAATATCTTGACGCTTTTTTATACGCTTCTATCTTATACTTTTCCATTTTCAACATCCATCAGAACTCTTTCCCAAAAGGGTAATTTTTAGAGATATTTGGGATTTATAAATGTTTTTATATAAGTTATTTCAAAGCTTAATCCAATAATCGTTTAACAAGTTAATTATTCCAGGAGTCCTGTCATTTATTATTGCAGGAAATCTATAATAACATTGTTCACATAATCTCTCGGCCCTTCTTGCAACATCTGAATTTTTTATACACTCAAGGTAAATTAGTGCTTGCCTACTATGAACATTTCCTTCAGGATTATAATAATTTTCTTTTTTACAAAAATCTTTACAAAATCCACAATTTTGTTTTGCTGCCCTAAAATTAGGGTCTGTTAATATTGGTAGCATAATAATCTAAACACTTCAAATAATATAAATTTTGTGTATTTAGGATAATTTATGTATTATTAATATCTTATAAGCATAGAAAGAGATGCTATGAGTGCTTAAGTTAATCATCCACATAACTAAAGATTTATAGAGATACTAAGGAATAAAATTCAATTAATAATTTTTTTATAGGTAAATTTAAAACCACTTAAGTCTATTTACTTTAATGGAAAAAGAGAGGTATTTCGCAAAATCCTTTGAAGAGGATTTTGTTCTTAAAACTTTAAGAGGAAAAAAGAAAGTTGATTTTCAAAGTATAGGCAATATTATAAAAACTAAAATAATAAGACTTAATACTAAGAGTTTTGGTAGAGAAAGGAGGTTAGCTTGTAGTTTTCTTCATAAAAGTTATTTAAAGACTTATCGTCCACAAGGACTTATATTTCAGACCAAAACAAAACCAGATTTTATTTATCCTTTTGATATAGTATTATTAAGTGATGCTAAAAAAATCATTGTCCATTATTATAGAATAAAGAATAATCTCCATAGGTATTATAATCATAATTTGATTCCAGGATTTGAAAAATTTGTATTTAAAGAGATTGACCAAATGTTAAAAGAGTTTTCTTCTCCAGAAAAATCTTGGAAAGCTGTGAATAAATTTAGAACTAATGCTTCTTATGAAAAACTTTTAAAACAAAAATATAGATTAGTAGAATATAATGAAGTAATTTTTCATAAATCTTTTAAAATCAACCCAATAGCTATTTTTGGCTATAGGAAAAATGCAAGAGAAATTGCCAAAAAATTAGGATTACCTCATTTTGTTACAGCTAAAAAGTTTTGGGAAAGTTTGAAATGAAGAATGATTTAATCAATAATGCCTTTTATACTGAGAATAATGCCAAGGAATATAGTTCTTTGCCCCTTTTTCATCATCTTTATAATCTCCTTCATATCTATAATTTCTATAAGGAAAATACCTATAAATAGGCATTTCATAATCTGATTCAATTTCTGTTTTTTCTAATATTGTAGTTTTAATATTCTCATACCCATATCTATCTTCATAATCATATTCAGTTATTCTTGTATATTCTTCAACATCATTGTAATATGTTTTTATTTTAGAACTATGCCTCCTATATCTTGGCCTATAATAATCTCTATAATAATATGCTCTTGAAGGATAATATCTTCCATGATAATAATATTCATCATCATATCTATCAAAATACCTTAAATCATCACAATCATGAAAATATCCATCATCTCCTCTGCATAATCCAGCTGAAACAAAGCTTGTTAAAGTTAAAATTAGCAAAAAAGATAAAATTAAAGTTTTATTCATTAAATCTCTAAGAATAAATTATATTTAAGGATTATTGTGGTTTAGTTCCCTTATCAGCAGGTAAACGATAGACTGTTTTATAAGTCCCTTTTTTCCCTTTAAAAACTAGCTGATGATCTTTTTTTTCTAATTTATTTTCTTTAACTAGTTTTTCTAAGATGGGCTTAACTTTTTTAAGACTAAAGTCTTTTTTTAATTGAGAAATAAGCTTATTTCTTTCATATAGGTTTCCTGACCAACCCATAGTAGGAGTTTTTTCTTTAAAGACTGAATTTTTTGCAAAACCTGCAATAACTTCTGGAGTAAGATAATTATCAGAACAATTCATAATTAAATATCCTTTTATTCCATCATCAAATATATTCATATGAAATTTAATGTTGATTGGTTTAAAAGAATTATTGTTATTTTATAACTCCTTTTAAAGAAGGTATTTGTTCCTCAATAAATTCAATAATTTCTTTTTTATATTTGGTATTTAAGGAGATTCCCATAAAATTAGATTTTTCATGGATAATTATCCATTTTTTTTTAGAAAGCTTTTTTATTAGTTGTTTTAAATCAGAAAATCTCTTGAAATGTTCTAATCTATCATAACAGGCTCCCCAATTATTTTTTCTTGCAAGCTTAAACATAATTTGCGCCACTTCTAATTTTTCTTCCATGAGACTATTAAGATTTTTATTTTTTTAAATGTTTCTATTTTTGAAACTTTCTTTTTATCTATAGAAAGGTTTATAAATAAATGATTTTTATAATTTATATGAAAGTTAAAGAAAACAAAAGTTTATTTTTAATGCAATTTGGAGATACCCCTCAATTAAGGGTTTTAGATTTTTTGATAGATAATCATTTTTTTGATTTTCCTATGACCGAAATAGCAAGAGGAAGTAATGTTAGTTATAATTCTCTTAAACTTTTCTTTTTTGATTTTATAAAACAAGGGATATTAATTAAAACAAGAAAAATAGGAAAATCAGACTATTATAAATTTAATATGGAAAATAATTTTGTTAAGAATTTGATAAAGCTTGATTGGATGCTAGCAGAAAAGGCAGCAGATGAAGCAGAAAAAGAATTAGTTTCTATTGAAAACTAAAATTTTATTCATTTTTAGGGTTTAAATAATATTCTTTAAAATTAAGATTATTTTCATTGCAAAATCCTTTAGCAACCTCTTCTGGAAGATGAAGTAAAGAATCTTTTAAGGCGTGATAAGGAATAGGATCCTCAAGAATTATTTTTTTAATAGGTATCCCAAGATAATTAATCATATATTCTTCACATTTAAGAATTTCTTGTTTAAAGAGGTGACATCTTAGGTGGGGTTGTTCAATATAATGAGCTACTGCACGATGATGCCCTGCATAGCTTTTAGATAATTTTGGACTTCTAATAATTTGATAAATATTATTTTTTTTATGAATGATGTTTACTACAGGAAATTTATGTCCAAGTTTAATTCCTTCAATCATACAAGCAATAAGTAAAGCACTCTTACTAGGTTCCCACCCCAGTAGTTCATTCTTATGTAAATCTAAATAAATTTCAGTGAACTCTTCCATTTTCTATTTCTAATTCTAGGACTCTTTTTAATCACTCATTCTCTTTCAAACCTTTTCTATTTCTTAAATTTCTAATAACTTCAGGTTGGATGCTTGCAGGAACTTTTTCAAAGGTTTGATCGACCATACTAAATGTTCCTCTTCCTTCTGTAGCTGAGCGAACATCTGAAGCTAATCCAATCATTTCTGCAACAGGAAGCTTAACCTTCATTGCAAAATGTCCAGAACCTTGGTCAATATTAATAATTTGTCCTCTTTTACCTTGGATTAATTTAGTTAAATCTCCCATAAATTCTAAAGGTCCTTCAACTAAAAGTGTCTGAACAGGTTCAAATAATGAAGGTGTAGCAGACTCAATAGACATTCTAATAGCATCTCTCATTGCAGGATATACTTGTGCAGGACCCCTATGAATAGCATCTTCATGCAATTTAATATCAACTAAACTTACTTTTAATTTCATACAAGGCTCACGAGTTAAAACCCCTGCATCAACAACTTGTTCAAAACCATCCATAATCATTTCAATTACTTCTCCCATATGAACTTCTCCTTTTGTTTTATCTAAAAATGCACATTGTTTGTAAACATGTTTATATTGACGAGCCTCGTCATTTGAAATCCCGCATTCATTTAATTTTTTCCATAATTCTTCATCTTTCTTTTTTCTTCTACCTTCATGAATCTCTCCACTTTTCATTGTTTTGTAAACTTCATCTTCTAAAGGTTCAACTTCAATAAAAAACATATTATGTTTATTAGGTGATTTTCCTTCCCCAACTTTACCTTTTTTCATAACTGTTTCTCTATAAACAACAATTGGCTCAGAAGTTTTAACTTCAACACCTTTTTCAGTTTTAATTCTATTCTCAATGATTTCTAAGTGTAATTCACCCATCCCACTCATTAAGTTTTCACCAGTTTCTTCATTAATTTCAATTTTTAGGGTAGGGTCTTCTTTTGCAACTTTTTTCAAAACCTCAATTAATTTTGGTAAATCTTGGGGTTTAGGAACTGTAATTGATTTTGTTATTACTGGTTCAAAAATATGTTTAATATTTTCAAATGGTTCTTCTGGTTTTGCAGTTATTGTTTCTCCTGCCTCAGAAACAATTCCAGAAATAGCAAGAACATTTCCAGCAGGAACTTCTTCAACTTGTTCTGGTTTTATTCCATTGTAAACTAAAATTTGTTGGATTTTCTCTTTCTTTTTATCTGTATTAAGATAAACTTCCATACCTGTTTTTAAAGTTCCTGAAAATAATCTCCCAGCAGAAATTTCTTTTCCAGAACGAGGATCAATAACAATATTTGTAATAACAAAAGCAGGTTCTGCTTTAGGGTCGCAATTAATTAATCCTTTTCCAAAATCTGATTCCTTATCTCCATGCCATATTTTTGGAATTCTATATTTTTGAGCTTCAATAGGGTTTGGTAAGTGTTTAATAACCATATCTAATAAAACTTCATGGACAGGAGCATTTTCCCAAACCCATTTTTCCCTCTCATCTTTGTCTTTACTATAAATATCAATGATATCCTTGAAGCTAACTCCTTTTTTCTTCATATAAGGGATAGACATTGCCCAGTTATCTCTTGCACTTCCAAAAGCAACACTTCCATCAGCAACACTAACTTTCCATTTTTCTCTGTATTCTTTTTCAGCAATTTGTTCAAGTAATAAATTAAAGTCATCAATAATTTTAACAAATCTCTCTTGCATTTCTTCAGGACCTAACTTTAACTCAGTAATTAGTCTATCAGTTTTATTAATAAAAAGAACAGGTTTTACACGCTCACGTAAAGCTTGTTTAATAACAGTTTCTGTTTGTGGCATAATACCTTCTGAAGCACAAACTAAAACAATAGTTCCATCAATTGCCCGCATAGCTCTTGTAACATTACCTGAAAAATCAACATGTCCTGGAGTATCAATTAAATTAATTAAATATTCTTCTTTATCAAATTCATGAACCATAGAAACATTTGCAGCATCAACTGTTAATAGTCTCTCTTGCTCATCAGAATGTTGCCATGTTGCCATTCCTCCTTCAAGTTCACCAGCAAGCTTTTCAGCCATAAGTCCAGCAGCAGCAAGCAAATTATCAGTAAGAGCTGTTTTACCATGATGAATATGCGCAGATGTCGCAATATTCCTGATGTTCTCTCTATTCTTAACTAATCGTGATATTTTTTCTATACTTGTTTCTTTCTTTACCATTTTGTGTATTTTATATTATTTTTTGAAATCTTATAAGCCCATGAAAGTTATAAAGATGAATAGCTTAATCTCAGTTGAATATATCTTAATATTTTATAAGATATTAGTTTAATAATTAAGCATATAAAAATTGGTTTTTAAATGTTACTGAGGCCATAGTTCAATAAAATATTTAAAGAGTAATGTGAATAGTTTATAATGAGTAAAAGAAGAAAACCAAAATCACATATATTAAGAAATTTACTTTTGGTAGCTTTTGCAATGACTTGGGCATATGGGGCAGGAAGAGCAAGAACTAGAACACATAGCTTAAAAAACTGGAATCCTATGGAGATCTTTAGAGTATTTGATGCAAGACAATTTGAAAAACGTCTTGCAAACGAAATTTATGGTCTTAGTTCAACTGTTGGACATTATAGATTTAGTACAAATCCTCTTGAAAATATTAATGGGGCTAGCTTAAGAAGTATGATTTATGATGGTAAAAAAGGTTTAGCAGAATTTAATGGAACCCCTGGATTACAAGCAGAAGAATACATGGTAGCAATTGAAAAAATCTATGGAGAAAAAGTAATTATAAGAAAAAGGTACATGAGCAATCATCATGCAAAAGATGTCTTAGACAGATTATTTCATAATACCAGTCCAGAAAAATTTGAACAAGCCATTAGAAATTGGGATGTTAAACCAGGGATAGAACCTGAAAAACCAAAGATAGATCCATATAAACCAAATATAATCCCTAAAAAATTAATAAATAAAAGAAGAGACTACAGTACGTAATTTAGAATTACCTCGCACTATCTGCCTGCTTTTCTGAATCATTTTTCTTAGCCATAATATATGAATCACCATCTTTATTATAGGCTTTAATAATTTCTGAAGCAAGTGCTTGTTCTATTTTTGTTTTTTTATTAAATGATTTATCATAACTTCCTTGAACCATATGTCTTAAGGTCATTGTAACCCTTCTTAATGGAGAAATATCAACTGCTTGAGGATATCTTGCTCCACCATATTCAATAACAGTCACACCATCTCTTGGAGCAGCATTTTCAATTGCAGTTACAAGAACTTGAATAGGGTTTTTCTTTGTTTTTTCTTTAACAATATTCAAACAATCAAGAACAATTTTCATATTTTGAGAATATTTTCCAGTTTTCCAACTTGTTTGAATTTTATGTTTTTTACCTCTATGTCCAGGAACAGCAATTAAATTTGCAAATATTTCAATTAAATTAATTTTGCCTTTACCAAATTTCTCCCTGATTCTCCCAAAACTTTTTACAACTAATTTAGGTTCAAGATTAATATATCTTCTAATTCCAGGGTCTTCTACTTTTATATCAGAAACATCATATAAATCAAAGAGTTTAAACTGACTTTGTTTTTGTTCTTTTTCAAGTTCTTCATATTGTGTTAGTTGTTCTTCCATTTTAAAATTTTTCTAATTTATTTTGTTTATTATCTGATTTTTTTAAATCTTTTCTTTTAAAATATTTATCTTTAATATTTGAAGCAAGGATAATTGGGACTGAAATAATACCAACTGCTAAACCCAATAATATATTGCTAGGGCTTGGTTCTTCATACTTATAAGATGGAACATATCTTCTTTGTTCCGTTTTAACTGACCCTCCTACAATCAAGATAGCCTATTCCTTCATTTGTTGGAAAATACTCAAATTTATATTCTTTATCAAACGTTGCTAATATTGTGAATACCTTGCTACATATTTTATTAAGATCTACAGAAGATTTATTAGGAACACTAATTACAACATGATCATATTCTTCAATTAAATCTGAATAAAATTCTCTAGTTTCTCTAATTAATCTTATTATTGGCATTTTAAATTCTTTTATAACCTCCAAATTTTTCTAAAATTCCCCCCTTAAATATTGAAATAGGGCGTATAGATTTAACTAATTCTCTTAACTTAGTATTATCTTTATTTTTAATAGGGGCTGCAATATTACAAGCTCGCCACATGGCTATATAGTTTGGTGAACTTACTTTTAATAAAGGATTATAAAAATATTTAGCTTTTAAAAATCCTTTTAAATCTTCTATAATTATTTCTGCTTGATTCATTTTTATCTCCTTCCCTTTTCAATCTTACCCATCCATAATCTAGATAATGGTTGATCATTTACTTTAATAACTTTCCATCTAACACCTGGAATATCTCCTTTACTTCTTCCTTGTTTTCCACCAATTCGTTCAATAATAACTTCATCATGCTCATCAATAAACTTCTGAGCTAAATTTCCAGGAATAAATGCAGTAACAATCTTTGAATTTTTAATTAATTGAACTTTGCAACATTTTCTCATTGCAGAATTTGGCTGTTTTGCTTCTTTTTGAACTTTTTCAGTAACAATGCCTTTTGCTTGATTTTTCCCTCCAAGAGGGTCTGATTTTGCAAATAAGCTTAGAGTTTTCACTTTATATTTCCTATCTTTCCATCTAAATTTTCTTCTATTTTTCAGTAATTTTGTTGCGTTTCTAAGTCCCATATTATATATATTGGTATCTTATAAACTCATGAGAGTTTTGAAGATGATTTGTTTAACTTAAGCTCTTCATCTGTATCTCTCCCTATGTGTATAAAATACCAGTTATCCTAAGATATAAGTATAATTATTAATCAAAAAACAGGTTTAAAAAGGTTTGTTTAAAGAATTATCGAATCATAACTTTCTTAACCCCAAAATACTGCTCAAGAACCTTTTGCATCTCATTTAATCTGCATTTACCTCTTCCAATTAAAATTGCTTTGGTTTGTGAACCTGCATTGATTATAGCATTTCCATCTTTTATTTCAATATTTTTAAATTTAACAGGATAAGTAATTACAGAAACAAAATTCTCAATATCTTCTTTACCATTAGGAATAGCAACAATTTTAATTTTCCTCCTAATGATTTGATTTAATCTTTTAAGATTTTGATTGTCTGGTCCAATTGCACGAGAAACTAATTTTCTTGGAACTGCAAAAACAATCGCATTATTATATTCAAAACAATGATTAGTTCTTATTCTTGTAACTCTGTTAAACATATTTGCATATCTTATAAATTGCATGTTTAAAGTTTTTGTCATTTTATTCTTACCTTAGTATCTTATTATATCTTAAGTTATGTTATGAATGGCTTAAGCTTATCATCTTTATCTCTTTTTTCTACAAAAATCTATTGTGTAATTAGTTTTTAAATGTTTAGGTAATTTAATAATAGAATTATCCGTCGGAGGTTTTAAGCTTTTGTCTTTTTCTTTTCCTCAATCGGTTTTGTCGAATGTTTAGAAACATCTTTTGTTTTTGAGGTTATTCTTTTCACACTTTCATCTTTTTTAGGTTTTTTATCTGTTAAAGGACCTGTTACTTCAACTAAAAGCCCAGGCAATCCTGTTCCAACAGGGACTGGTTGATTTAAGATTATATTTTCAATTACAGAGTTTAATTCATCTTTATTATCTTTTAATGTAGCATTAACAAATATCTTATCAGGGGTTTCAAAACTTGCCCTTGCTAAGATAGAAGATTTTTGAGAAATAATTCCCATTCTTGTTATTCCTTTAACTAATCCTATAGTGGTCATTGAATCTGCAATTAATTTTAAATGTCTTTGATTAATTTCAAGACCCTGAGAATTTATAACTTTTTCAATTTCTCTAATTATTGTTGCTCTTGCAACCTCAATACCTAAAACATCACAAACCT
Source organism: Candidatus Pacearchaeota archaeon (assembly GCA_017609915.1). Taxonomy (GTDB): domain Archaea; phylum Nanobdellota; class Nanobdellia; order Pacearchaeales; family GW2011-AR1; genus ARS1285. The sequence continues at coordinate 2,152 of JAFCDA010000004.1, read as the reverse complement.
CATGGATATCATTGCTGATTGTTCTTGTTTTATCAATTCCTTTAAAACAGATAAGTTCTTTTAAATTAGTTCCAGATGTAAGTATAACATAATCATTTTCTCTTTTAACAACTAAAATTTGTTCAATACCTTTAATTCCTGAAATCTGAGTTTTTTTAATCTTTTCTTTTAACTTATAAATTTTCTTAAAATCTAAATCTTCTTCACTAAATATAATTGAACTCCCCTGAGATTTACAAGTATATCCTTTATCTTTTAATCTTTTAACAATAGTTTCAATAGAAGAATGAACCCTTCTAATCCCCTCATGGTCAACAACAGCCTCTATTTTTTTATCACTAAAATTAATTTTAATCTCTTTAATAATATCTTCAAGTTTAATTTCTTGAATTTTTTCAGCAATAATTTTAGCATCTTTTTTATTATTTTGTTCTTTATCTAGATAAACCTCCATTTCAGGAGTTGAAGGAACTCTCCTTGCATCAAAGATTTCAATTAATCTTGGTAAACCAGAACTAACTTGCATTTCTGAGACTCCTGCAAGATGAAATGTTCTTAGAACCATTTGTGTAGAAGGTTCACCAAATGATTGAGCAGTAATTATTCCAATAGCTTCTCCAGCAGAAATATCTTTATCTTTATGTAATGCTGAAACATCTTTTCCATCTTCTCCATATTTAAACTGAATGATTTTTCCAGAACCTTCCCTCACTGTTTTGTCATATTCTACTCTAATATCTTGTAATGCATTTGCTAATCTTCTATAAAGATAACCAGACCTAGGGGTCCTTAATGCAGTATCCATAAGAGAATCTCTTCCAGTCATAGCTCCAAAAAAGAATTCTTCAGGTTCAAGACCTTTTAAAAATGAATTATAAATAAATCCTCTTGCTCTTGGAGATAAATCATGTTCTTTAAAAAATGATAAAGTTCTGTTACTAAATCCAATTCCAATTCTTTTAGCCCATAATGCTTGTTGTCCAACACAGCAAGCCATTTGAGTAATATTAAAAACATTTCCTCCTGCACCAGAACTCATCATAACACTTATAGGGTTTGTTTTAGGAAACTCTTTTCCAACCACTTTTCCAATCTTTGTTCTAATGCTGTTCAAAACTTGTAATATCTTAATTTCTCTACTTTCTTCAGAAGTTTTTCCTGGAATGATTTCGAGATTTTTATTTTCATAATTTTCAATAATCTTTTTAGTTTTATCTTCAGCATCTTTAATAATTTCAATTGTTTCTTGTCTCACTTTTTTATTAACATTTAAATCATTAACTGAAATTGTAAATCCATAATTTGTAAGATAATTAGTTCCAATTGTAAATACATGTTCTAAGGTTTCAATTGTTTTAATCCTACCAACTTGTTTATCAAGAATTTTCAATATCTCTCCCCCTTCAACACCAAACACATTTTCATCAACCACTCCAGACTCTATTTTTCCATTTTTAATAACAAAACTCTCTCCAGTTTTAGTCTTTCCTTTATAATCTATCTTAGGAATTACTTCTGAAATTATTTCTTTTCCATTAACATAATTTTTAGAAATTTTAGGTTCTATACCTGATTGGTATAACAATTGTGAAGCTTCTGATTTAGATAAATCCATATGGCTTAACAAATAGTTTCCAGTAATTGCATCAGCAACACACCCTAATAAATTGCTATTATCTTTACAAGAGATTAAATTTTGGTTTACATCCATTAAAATTTTTGCTTCTGCTCTTGCTTCTTCTGTTTGAGGAACATGGATATTCATTTCATCGCCATCAAAATCCGCATTATATGGCTGAGCTGCAGAAGGATGAACTCTAAATGTTTTATAAGGAAGAACTTTAACAAAGTGAGCCATTAAACTAAATTTATGAAGGCTCGGATGTCTATTAAATAAAACAACATCTCCATCAATCAATTGTCTTTCTATAACATATCCCGGCTCTAATTCATCTAAAATTTCCTGTTTTAATTCTTCTGTTATTCTTTTTCTCCTTCCATCAGGTCTTATGATATAATTTGCAGTAGGATATTTTTCATTTATAATTATTTTTTTAAGTTTGTTAATATTTAGAGAATTAACTTTTTCATTAACAGTTAGAATTTTTGCGATTTCAAAAGGAATTCCAACCTCATTGATTTTTAAAGCAGG
>JAFCDA010000015.1 GCA_017609915.1 Candidatus Pacearchaeota archaeon | reverse complement strand
ATTGTTACATACATATCCAACAATGAAAAATGCACATAAATTCTATAAAAGAAATGGATTTGTTGAAACAACAGGAAAAGACCCAGAACAAATTCATGTTGTTAAGGATTTGACACCTGTAATAAAATTAAGAACTAATATCTTATCAAAAAATCCAGTTGTACCTTCTATAAATTAAATAGAATCTTATAAAACTTAGAGCTTTGAAGATGAGAAGCTTAAGTCGAGTATAGAGTTACGGAAGGGATATGCCCTTGCTAGATAATAAAACTTTCTTGAGCTTATAAAATATTAAGAATAAACAAATATTTAAATAGTCTAAGGGAATATTTTTTTAATGGAATCATACAAACTTAGATTAAGAGAAGCAATTATTCCTCTTTTTGGAAAATGGATGTATGAGAATAGGACATTAGATAATGAAAATTTTATAAAAAATTCTCTTCCACTTGAAATTAAAAAAGCAAGATTTAGGGAGGGAATTTTAACAGCATATTATATGTCAGCAAGCTTTGCAACAGGCGTAGGATTATTTATAGGATTAAACAAATTAATAAACATAGTAAATCAATAATCACTTCCCCTCATTACCCATCCGTTTTAGAAAACCCTGAATAAATTTTTGATTTTTTTCTTGATCCATAATTCTTCTAACTTCATACACATCTGTTCCTCTAAATTTCTTTTTTTGTGCTTTAATATCTGAAATTCCTCTTTCATAAGCTTCTTTTGTGATTAAGATTTGTCCTTTAGAAGCTTGTGCAAGCCTTTTAGCAGGCCCAATTAAATTACCTAATGCAGTAAATTTCAATTTCTTATTTTCAACCTTGCTTATTATGTTTCCAGAATTCATTCCAATTCCAAATTCAATTTTATCAGTGAATTTTTTATTATGTTCTTTTAATGCAGAAGCTATTTTCTCAGCAGCTTTAGCAGCTTTTATTTCATTTTTAAAAGAACGAGTCATCAAAGGACTAAAAACTACAAAGATGTAATCATCTCTTTCATAAACTGCCCCTCTTTTTTCATAAACATGATCTATGGCGTCTCCTAAACCTTTTTTAGCAGCCTTACTTATTTTATTCTTAATATGCAATGCAACAACTGTTGCTCTATTTTTCTGCCCTTTTAAAACTAAGACCTGCTCTGCTTCATGACGAGAAGATTTTTCAGGTTCTTTTTTTTCTATTTCTTTTTTTTCAATTTTCTCTTTTCTATGTTCTTTCATAATTTTCCCGTCTTTATCTAATTTAAGTGTTTTTGATTTTCTATGAAAAAGATTTTTAAAAGGAAAGGCAAAAGATTTCTTTTTTAAAACATTTCTAAATAAAAACAAGACTCCTGCACCCAAAACAATTAAAAGAAAAATCCATGTGATAGGAGTTGTTAATAAACTATTTCCAATAGCTTTAACATTAACAGCATTTCCTGTTAAACTTATACTTGATTGACTTAGTTCATTTTCTCCATCACTAACCCAAACATTATATTCCCCATCATAACCTTCTAATTCAAACTCTTGGCTTTCTCCTAAATCCAAATTTAAACTTTTCACAAAAGATTTATCTCCTAAATTTATTTGAATATTCTTTTTATAAGGTATATTTCCAATATTCGTAACCCTTAATGTTTGATTATTTATTTCAAAAGAAATAATTGCCTTTTCATTTACATAGAATTTTTTTGTTTCAATAAGCTCCTCACTTGAAGCTTCAATTTCATAATAACTTGAAGTTAGATTAGTTGGGATATCATAATTTATTGTTTCTCCAGATGGAATGATTTTTTCAAAGATTCTAACTAGTTCTTCATCCCTTATTATAATGGAAACATCATCTGTAATCAAAAAACCTGCTTGATCAATTAAACTTGGTTTAAAACTAAATTGTTCTCCAGGATTTAAATCTATATCTCCTAAGGCAATATCTATTTCAGTTAAAATTTGAGAAATTTTTAAATTAGCCATAGCAAGTCCTTCACTTGTTTTTTCTCCAGAATAATCTACTTCATAAGCAAGAACATCAATCCTATAATCTCCTGAAGGAGTATCTTCTGCTAAACTAAATGAAACTGAAAATTGTCCATCAACAATCTTTCCAAAAAAGACCCCATTGTCAAAATCTATATTTTCTTCTTCATCTTCCTCCTCATCTGATTCTTGGAAATTCTGAGAATCAATATCTGCATCATTAATTGTAGTAGTAACTTTAAGATAAACTATTTTTTCAATTGTTTCAGCATCATTTGTTTCTTCTTCAGGTTCAGCTTCATATTTCACTTTAATTTTTTGAGAAACTATTGCATCTTTATTTTCTGCATCTACTGAGCTAACCTCTTCTTCTTTTATTCTAACATATTCTATATCTTCTTCCTCATTTATATCATTATAAAAATCATCAATTGCATAATAAACTTCTAAATAATCGTCTTCTTCTAATTTTTCTGTTGCTAAAGTTATAGCTTCTTCTTTCCATCCTTCTTCTTCTAAGCCTTCTACTAGCTCTTGATCTGCTAATTCTAACAAAGGAATATTTATTTCAATTTCTCCATTAATTCCTTCTTCTAATCCACTCAATCTTCCTACACTTCCTGAAATAATTATTTCTTCACCTGGTTTTGAAAAAATAGAATCTTTAGATAACTTAACAATTAATTTTTTTGAAATTGTAAAAGTTCTGCTTGTATAAGCTTCACCTGAATATTCTGCTAAAAAATGACATTCCCCTCCTTTTAAATCAGGAATATTTGCAAAACTCAAAGGTAGTTTAAAATTAAATGTATTAGTTGGAGCACTATTATAAGAAACAAGAAAAGAATCTTCACAAACTAAATCAATTCTTATAGGCCCTTCGTCTAAAGGGTCAATATCTAAAGTTATATTTATGATATCTCCAAGATTATAATTTGATTCTGGCTGAGAAAAATAAACTCCTGCAGATGCCTGCATAATAAGAAAGACACTAAAAACTAAACCTAAGATAATAATTCTCTTTTTCATATATAACTAAATAGAAGGGTGTATTTAAAGTTTTTGAGGTTGAGTTAATATTTCCCTTATATAATCTAGGTTAGTTAGTTTGTACTTAGTTTTATTTAATACACAACAAGTACACATATAACTCGCCCAGTCCATAAAATTAGGTAAGACAACCATTCTAAATCCAATATTTCCTGGCCAAATATTGACTTTTCCATCAATTATTGAAAGGCCACATCCCCTTTCTAATTTATTTTTCTCTCTTTCTAATTTTTTTCTAAGCAGAAATCTTTTAGCTTTTGAATATAGCCCTAAATCTTTTTTATTTTTTAAATCAACATAAGCTAAGATTTTTCCTTTTAGTTTTTTATTATAAATATCTTTGATTGGAGTTTCGTTATCTGGGAACCCTTTAATTAGGTCTAAAAGCATTTTTATAATGGATATTTTAAATTTTTAAAGGTTTTGGTGATAAATCTTATGAAACATCAAGCAATAGGAAAATGCCCTTGTGAACTTGCTACTGATATTAAACTTAAAGAAAATAATAAATGGTTGGAGTTAATTAACCTATCTTCTTGCCCACCAAACTCCTAAATAGACAAAAGGAGTATCTGCAATAGCAAATATGATTTTGATTAAAAAGTGTCCAAGTATTGTTGGGAATAATGCAGAGTTAGGCAAAACCCCATAGAAAACAATTAGTACAAAGATTATAGTATTAATTAACTGAGATACTACTGTAGAAGCATTATTTCTAAACCACAAATGTTTGTTTCTTGTTTTTACTTTCCAAAAATGAAATGCCCATACATCATGATGTTGACTTATTATATAAGCTATTAATCCTCCAAAAACTATTCTTCCCACAAGTCCAAGAGTTTGAGCATAAGCTTCTTGCCCTTCCCAAAAAGGAGCAAAAGGTAATTTTATTGCTATTAAAACTAAAATAAAAGCGATTATTGTTGTAAAAAATCCAATCCACACAACTTGATGTGCTTTCTTCTTCCCCCAAACCTCAGAAATTATATCTGTTACTAAGAAAGTTATAGGGAAAGTTATAGCTGTTGCAGAAAAGAATATCCCCCAAAAAGGAATAATTTTAACTCCAATTAAAGCAGATACTGTTAAAGCCATCACAAATAATCCAACTAAAATAGAATATTTTGTCTCTTTTTCCATAATTTACTCAGGAAAATCTTATTTAAATAATTATCTAAAAAGCCCAATTAAGTTATACAATACACTCAATACTCAACATTTAAATACCCTAAAAAAATAAAGTTTTATGGAAATAAAAGCAAATAAAGACAATCTAGAAAAAGCTTTAACTTCATTAGGGAATGAAGCAAAAGAAGAAACAAGTAATAAAGCTATTGAAGCTCCAAAACTTTCAAAAGAAGAAGAAATTGGGTTTCATAAAGGAGCTCTTAACACTTTATTAGCTGAAAGAAATGAAGTTCTTAAGATGATTGCTAATGTTGAAGCAATAATGCAAGCACACATCAAAAGGCTTCAAAAACTTGGTGTAAAAATAGATGTTCAAAAACCTGAACAAGCTAAGAAATAAGCTAAAGAATTCTCTTTTTAAGAAACTTTAAATATCTATAATTCTAATTCTATTCATGCAAAAAGCAGTGATTAATCCATGGGAAGTTAAAGGAGAAGTGGATTATAACAAGATTGTAAAAGAATTTGGAGTAGAAAGGATTAGTGATAAACTTCTTGCAAGAATTAAGAAACACACAAAAACTTTACATCCCATGTTAAAAAGAAAAATATTTTTTGCTCATAGGGATATGAAATGGTTATTAGATGAATATGAAAAAGGAAATAAGTTTTTTCTTTACACAGGTTGCGGTCCTTCTGGTCCAATTCATTTAGGACATTTACAAGTATGGTATTTTACAAAATGGCTTCAAGATGTTTTTGATTGTGAATTATGGTTTCAATTTACAGATGATGAGAAGTTTTTAATTAAAAATAAAAGTTTTGAAGAAATTCAAGAATGGATGTATGAAAATATGTTAGATGTAATAGCAGTAGGATTTAATCCTAAAAAAACGCATTTTTTAATTGACACAAAACATGCTGATTTAATTTATCCACAAGCTATAAAAGTTGCAAAAAAGATTACTTTTTCAATGGTAAAATCTTCTTTTGGACTTAATGATAGTAATAACATTGGTCTGATTTTCTTTACTTCAGTTCAAGCAGTTCCTGCATTCCTTCCCTCAATTATTAAAAATAAAAAAACCCCTTGTTTAATTCCTCATGCAATTGATCAAGACCCTCATTTTCGTCTTACTCGTGATATTTTACCAAAATTAGGATACTATAAACCAGCAAGTATCCAATGTTCTTTTTTACCCCCCCTTACAGGAAATCAAGGAAAAATGTCTTCTTCACAAGCTATAAAAGCAATCTTATCAACAGACTCTCCTGAAAAAGTAAAACAGAAAATAAATAAATATGCATTTTCAGGAGGAAAAGCAACAATAGATGAACATAGGAAAAAAGGAGGAGATCCAGATGTTGATGTAAGCTTTCAATATCTAAAATATATGTTTGAAGAAAATGACCAAGCATTACAAGAAATCTATAATGATTATAAATCAGGAAAACTCTTAACAGGAGAATTAAAGCAATTAACAATAATAAAAATCAATGAATTTTTAAGACAGCATCAAGAAAAAAGAAAAAAAGCTAAACAACAACTTGATAAATTTATTTATAAAAATTAATAATATGTGTTTTCTAGTATAGAAATTCTTTTTAAACCAGATTTATATGATTAAAAATGGATAAAACCTACATCCCTGTTTCTGGATTACCAGGAAAAATGGCAACCTTAGTTGCAGAAACTATAGAAAAAAGAAATGAATCTGGGTTTGTCCTTAATAATATTGCCCTTACAGGTCTTGACCAACCAAAAAAATGTGTAATAGGTGGAAAATCTATTAATTTAATATCACCAGAAGAACATGAAGGATATTTAAAAGAACTAGGCGAGGATGTTGGAAGAAGTTATGAACTAATTATTGTTGATTTTTCACAACCAGATGCTGTTAATAGAAATGCAGAACTTTTTTGTAAATATAAAATTCCTTTTGTTATGGGAACAACAGGAGGAGACAGAGGAGCTTTAGAAAGAGAAGTAGAAAAATCAGGAAATACAGCAGTTATTGCTCCAAATATGGCAAAACCAATTGTATTATTACAATCTATGTTTAGATATGCTGCTGATAATTTTCCCAAGGCTTTAGAAGGTTTTTATATGATGCTTAGAGAAAGTCATCAATCAACTAAAAAAGATACTAGTGGAACAGCAAAAGCTATGATTAGATATTTTGAAGAACTTGGGGTTCTTTTTGATGAGGGTCTACTAAGAAAAGTAAGAGATCCTAGAGAACAAGAAATATTCTTAGGGGTCCCTTTGGAACATCTAGAGGGGCATGGGTATCATAATTATGCTTTACAATCACCAGATAGAACAGTCAAACTTCAGCTAACACATAATGTAAATGGAAGACAAGTTTATGCAGATGGAACAATTGATGCAATAAAATTTTTAGCTAAAAAGATAGATGAAGGTGGTTCTGGATGTGTTTATGATATGATAGATGTTTTAAGAAACAATTAATTCTTAGGAGCTAAAATTCTTGTATATCTAGCGTAGCGGAGTTTAGGTATTCTTTTAAGGCGCAAGGCCTTAACAACTCCATTTTCTTTAGTTTCCATAAGTAAATTTTTATTACTAAAGTTTATAAATATTATATCTCTAATCTATCTATGAGAATCTTGTCTTTACACTGTGATTATCTCAGGTATAAAGCATTAAAAAAGGCATTAAAACAGCCTGAAAAAATCACAAAAAAAAGAGAAAAAGGGGATATAAAAGAACCTTTAGTTATACTTACAGCAATTGAAAAACAAGACGAATCAAATAAAAAAATTGTTACAGATATAACCAAAGAAATCAAGAAAATAGCAAAACAAGTCAAAGCTAAAAATATAGTTCTTTACCCTTATGCTCATTTATCTTCTTCATTAAGTAGTCCAGGTTATGCTTTAAAAATATTAAAGAAAGTAGAAGAAAGATTAAGAAAATCAAGATTTAAAATCTCAAGAGCTCCTTTTGGTTATTATAAAGAATTTGAATTAAAATGCAAAGGACATCCTTTAGCAGAATTATCAAGACAAATAGATTATAACTCAGGAGAGGCTCAGAAACTAGTTGAAGAAGTCAGGATTGATTCTAAGGATATTGACCCCAAAAAACTATTAAAAGAAGTTTCAAAAACAAAATTAGATTCCAGAAAATTAAAAGAAAATGACCACAGAATTCTTGGACAACAAATGGATTTATTTTCTTTTTCAGAAACAGCTCCAGGAATGGTTTTTTGGCATAATAATGGATTAATTATTTATAATAAATTAATAGAATTAATGAGAAAAGAATTACAAAAAGCAGATTATCAAGAAATTAAAACCCCTGAAATTTTAGATAAAAAGTTATGGCAGATTTCAGGACATTGGGATAAATATAAAGAAAATATTTTTTTAACAGATTATGAAGAAAGACAATTTGCAGTTAAACCAATGAACTGCCCTGGTGGAATGTTAGTGTATAAATCAAAACCAAAATCTTACAAAGATTTACCATTAAGAACAGGAGAGTTTGGAACAGTTCATAGGCAAGAACTTTCAGGAGTTTTAGGAGGATTATTTAGAGTAATTCAATTTACACAAGATGATGCTCATGTTTTTTGCACTGAAAAACAATTAGAACAAGAAATAATAAACATAATAGAATTAACAGATAAAATCTATAAAATTTTCAATTTCAAATATGCTGTAGAATTATCAACCAGACCTAAAAAAAGAATTGGAAGTGATAAAGATTGGGATAAGGCAGAGAAAGTCTTAGAAAAAGTCTTGAAAAAAAAGAAAATAAAATATAGTATTAATAAAGGAGATGGAGCATTTTATGGTCCTAAAATCGATTTCCATATTAAAGATAGTTTAGATAGAACTTGGCAATTAAGTACAATACAATTAGATTTTGCAATGCCAGAAAGATTTGATTTAGATTATAAAGATAAAAATAACAAGTCTCAAAGACCGATTATGATTCATAGAGCAATATATGGGTCTCTTGAACGTTTTATAGGAATTCTTCTTGAACATACTAAAGGACACCTACCTCTTTGGCTATCACCAATCCAAGTGAGGATAATCAACTTCACAGATAGAAATAACAAAACCTGTGAAAAATTAAAACAAGAATTACATGAACAAGGATTTAGAGTAGATATTGATTTAAAAACAGAACCACTTGGTGGAAAAATAAAACAAGCTGAAATGGAAAAAATACCTTATATCATTGTTATTGGAGATAAAGAAGAAAAAAGTAAATCCGTTGCAGTAAGGAATAAAGGAAATGTAAAAACAATAAAAACAAAAAGTTTTCTTAAACAGATTGTGAAAGAAGTTGAAGGGAAAGCATAATAATTCTTTATGATAATATTTAAATAACACCTTATAAACTAATATCTTATAAGGCCGTCTTTTAAAAAAGATGGTGACAAAAATTAAGTAGATATGAAGATGATGAGCCCAAACGACTCATAATAAAAATTTAAGATGAGTAAAGATATAAATAAAATAAAAAATGACCTTC
>JAFCDA010000014.1 GCA_017609915.1 Candidatus Pacearchaeota archaeon | reverse complement strand
ATGTATGATACAATTGCAACTCAAACATATTTAAGTCTTGCAATTGCAGGAGTTATTTTAGTAATCGGATTATTTTTAATATTTTCAAAAGAACATGAAAAAATTATAACAAAAACAATAACAAAGAAAATTCATGTTGAGAAAAAACCAAAACCAATTGATTATTCCAAGTTAAAAAAAGAAGAAAAAATAGTAATGAAGATTATTGAACAAGCAGAAGGAACAATTTTTCAATCAGATTTAGTTGAAAAATCTGATTTTTCAAAAGTTAAAGTTTCAAGAATTCTTGACAAGCTTGAAGGAAGGCAATTAATTGAAAGAAAACGAAGAGGAATGACAAATGTTGTTGTGCTGAAATAACAAACTTTTAATAGTATTAGTACTTTATTAATAATAGCTACAAATAAGAAATTTAAAACATAGAATTATAAAAGAAACAAAATGGAGGAAATTAAAATGTGTAAAGAGTGCGGATGTGAAGATAAAGAAAAGAAATGTAAAAAATGTGGAAAGCCTGTTAATGAATGCAAGTGTAAATAAATATTGATTTTTTATTTTCCTGCCTTATTTAATACCTTAGAAAAATCTTCAGCAGATATTTTCTTTATACTATTAACTTTTCTATCTTTTCAAACTCCTTTCAATCTCAATAATTCTCTTTAATTTAGCCTCTCTTTCTCTACCATAAATCCCTGTTTTAATAAAATCACATCCCCAAGCAACAGCTAAATCAGAAATAGTATCATCTTCTGTTTCACCTGAACGATGAGACATAATTGTTTTAATCTTATGTTTACGAGCAAGTTGAATAACTTCTTTTGTTTTTAAAAGAGAACCAACTTGATTTGGTTTTACAATTATCATTTTAATTGATTTATTTTTAATTGCTTTTTTTAATCTAACAGGATTTGTCACAGTTAAATCATCTCCAACAATAAAACATTTACCCCTACTTAATTTTTTAAAACCAGAAAAATCATCCTCATCCAAAGGACTTTCAATATAATAAAGATTATACTGGTTTATCAAATTTTTAATGTGTTCTATCTGCCCTTTTCTACTTAATTGTCGAGTAGGATTTTGATATAAGTATTTTCCATTTTTATAAAAACTTGAAGCAGCAGCATCAATACCAACAACAACTTTTTCTTTATATTTATCCCAGATTTTTTCTTTAACTTTATTCATTATTTCTAAGACTTCTTTATTGTTTTTTTCAGTTTCCCAAGCACCTTCATCATTTCTATTTCTAGAACCTAAGAATTTTTTTGCAAATTTATAGGCTTTATAATTTATTTTTACACATTGTTTAAAAGTTTTAGAGTTTGGTATAAATAAAAATTCTTGAAAATCTGGTTTTCTTCCATTAACTCCCCTACTATGTAATCCTCCTCCAACAGCATTTCCAACCGGCCTGGGTAATTTTTTATGCTTTCCACCTAAATATTGCCATAGCTCTTTCCCTTGTTTTTTAGCTAATGCTTTTAAAAGAGAAGCTTCTAAAGCAAACAAACTATTTGCACCAAGTTTACCTTTGCAAATTTTTTCAACTTTTATTAAATCTCTAAAACATAAAATCTCAGATAATTGTAATTGATTTAAAAATTCTATTTCTGCCTTAAGATTTTTAGTATATGCAGGAGCTTCATATTCTCCTTTTGATTTTCCAGAAGGAGCAGATGTTGAAAATTTCCCATAATTAGTTTTAATAATAACCTGAACAGTTTTTTCTCTTCGAGAATTCTCAATTGCTTGAACCTGTATATTATGGATTTTCATTTAGGCCTCTTTTTTTGTATTATATCTGGAATTTGATAAGCTCAAGGAAGTTATGTTATGAGTAGCTTAATCTTTTCATCTTCATATCTTTCTATGCTTATAAGATACTGATATTTTTTTATTAATTAAATAATATAATAAAATAGAATATAAAAACTTTGTCAAGAACTAAATTTCTCTTTCAATAACTTTTTCTCCTGAGGATTCTTCTTCAATTTCATCTTCAGGTTTAGCCAGTTCCATTATCTCTGCTTCTTCTTTGATTTTTTTCTCTTCTTGTTGTTCTTCAGCTTGTTTAAGTTTTTCTTCTTTTTCAACTAATTTTTTTTGCATTTCAGCTTGTTTTTCTAATTTTTCTTTAATTTCCTCTTCAGAAAGTTTTTTAATAGTTTTTTCAGATTTTTTAGGTAAAGGTCTTCTAACAGTAATTGGTAAAACATCAGACTCTAATTCTTTTTCAGCAATCAAGAGGGTATCATAATTAAGTTCATCTTCCTCTTCTTTAGTCATTTTTAATAAAACAGGTGCATCCATTGCTAATTGCAAGCTTCTTGCCCCTAATATTCGAGCAATTTCATATCTTGTGAATTTATCTTGTGGTTTTTCTAATTGCATTTTAACCTTTCAGAATATTTTTTCAATACCTCAGTATATTGTTTTATATATACTAAATCCTTAACTGTTAAATTATTTGTAAATTCTTTGGTTGTCTTTAATCTAGATAAGTTATAAAGACTATTAGCTTTTGAATAATCTGAAAAAGGATTAGCTAATACAAAATCTCCAACATCTTCTAAAAATTTAAGCCCTTTTTCATTTAATCTTTCTCCAGAAGTATAGTCACTAAAATTCAGTCCAAGTTTATGGTAAATATCTAAGATATCAATAGGTTCGGCATGTAATTCAGTAAGCAAAATATCAGGAGTTATTTCGTCTTCGTCTACAGCTAATGTACTTACTAAGACCTTTCTAACATCTTCATAAGCTTGTTTCATTTGTTTCATTTGTTTCATTTGTTTCATTAAGGTCATTTCAAACCCTCAATCTTCTTATTTAAATTAGGATAAACAGCTTCATAAACTTTTTCACTTTCTAAAACAATCTTGTTCAAATCATCTGTTAAAATAGGTGTTATGCCACCTTTTTGCATAGCATTAATAATCTTATCTTTTTTAGGACATGAAATAGCAATAGTAATTCTTGCTTCAGAAGTATCTTCTTCATCTCTATTTGGGTCTATGATAAATTTATCTTTTATTTTGTAAAAAGTCATTGAAAAAGTAATATTTTCTGTTAAAGGCAAAGGATTTTTTGTAAATTCCCCAAATTTAACTTTTTCTGTTTTTTCATCATAAACAGGCATTTTTGCAACTCTTAATGCAGTAATAGCACCAAGTGCAGAAGCATCAAAAACATTTCCATCATCATTTATACAATAAATATCAATCATAACACACCAGACCTTTTCTCCTTCTTTAATACATAATTTTTTAAAATCAATAACTTTACTTTCTCTTATTCCTCTGTCAACAACTCTTGCAACCTCAATAGCATTTATTTTTGGAGGTCCTGCTTCATATCTTTCATCACAAATAGGATTAAATTCCATACCTACCATCATTGTTCCTTCATCTTCATGATCTGGATAAGGTTCTTGTATAGCCATTTTAACTCCAACAATAACTTCTGTTTTTCCAATTCTAACACGAGAACTTCCCTCAGCATTGTTAGAAATTCCGGATTCAATAATTATATCTCTATAATCAAATGGTTTTCTTCCATCTAATCTTTTATCTTCTTTTAAAAGATTTTCAATTTTTTTAATATTTATGTTTGGTATTTTCATTTTATCTATTTTCCAGTAGCACAAATTGCATTATTATGAATTTTTATTAAACCAATTAATTTATTTCTATCTATATCTTTAATTCGTCTTTCTAATTCCTTATCTACAAAACCTAATAATGTGGTCCTAAGTGTTCTATAGATGTTTTTTAATTCCATCATGTTTTTTGAATCATAATTTTCTTTCATTTTTAATTTATTTAGTTTTATTTATATCTTTATAAATCTTTAAGCTTTGTAGAAGAGGGGTTATTTAATCCTCATCTATATCTCTCTATGCTTATCAGATATTGATATTTATTTCTTAGTCTCATCAATCTTCTCTCCTTTCAATGCTCTTATTTGATAATCTAAAACTTTTGCACAAGCTTTTTGAGCAGCTTCAACAGCTTCTTTAAATCTGCTAACTTGAATTTTTCCATCTAATTGCAAATGAGTAATTGCTTTAGAATTTGAAGTTATTGTAAAAGGAATATCTGTTGAACCTTCTCCTTCACTATAATATTCTTCATCTCCTACAACATCTGTAACAATTTTATCATCAATTTTTCCAATTGAAACACTTGTAACCATTTCTTTCATAACAATTCCTGCATCAGCCAAAGCCATAGCAGCAGCATTAATTCCTGCACATCTTGTTGATGCATTTGCTTGTAATATCATAATTTCAACATCAATTACTGTTCCTGGAAATCTTTTCAAATCAACAACAGCAGCTAATGCATTTCCACTAACTAATCCAATTTCCTTACTTCTTCGTGAAGGTCCAGGCCTTGCTCTTTCAGTAACTGAAAAAGGAAGCATGTTGTAAACACATCTTATTATTCCTGTATCAGGTTCTTGTAAATGTTGAGGATGAAGTGGTTTTGGACCATAAACAGCAGCAATAGCAACAGTATCACCAAATGCAAATAATGCACTTCCGTTTGCATTAGGAATTATTCCAACTTCTGCTCTAATTCCACGAATTTCATCCATTTTTCTTTTATCAGGTCGTTTTGTATATGGCATTTTATATTATTATCAGTAATTTATAAATCTATTAAGCTTTATTATGAGTTTCTTAATCTCAGTAGGGCATCTCTCCCTATGCTTATCAGATAATGTTAATTTATTATTTCTTCCCCCCTAAAAATTTCTCAATCTTCTCAGTCAATCCAGAAGAGATTGCTTCTTCAACTACTAATTTAATTGCTTGTTCAGCTTTTTTCTCCCCTTCTTCTGAACCTTTTATCCAAATATAACCATTTTGTCCAACAGTTATTTCAGTATTAGTTGAGTTTTTAATTAAATTAATCATGCTCCCTTCTTTTCCAATTACTCTTGGAACTTTATGAGGATTTATCTTAATTATTCTTCCACCCTCTAATTTTCCTAATCCTCTTGATTTTAATGTTAAGTCAATTCCACCTTTTTTAATTCCCCATATTTTAGCATTCATAACATCCCCAATATTAGCAAATTCTGCTATATCATTTCTATTAATAAATCTTGGACATTCTGAAAGAGGTAAAAATGCTCCATAAGGGCCTCCAATCTCTATATTCCATCCACTAAAATTAATATCTTTAACTCTTCCAATAACAGTATTTCCTCTTCGAGGTTCAAAAACTCCTGAAATTGGTATAATTTTTATAATCCTTGCAGAATCATCTACTAATCCATATCTATTTGCAATTATATCTTTGCCTTGTTTTATTGTAAAGTCTCCAGGAAGTTTGTCATCATCAGATACAATTGTTTCTCCTGGAACTACTAATCTTCGTTCTGTTTTTTGCGTTGTCATTTTAATATTTTATTAACCAGTATTTTATAAATCTTTAAGTTGAGTTGATGAGTAGCTTAAGCTTATCCTCTCTTCTCTCCCTATGCTTATAAGATATTGATTTCCCCCTCCTTATTCTTCTTTAATCTCACTCGTGATGGCTGAACCATGAGTTATATTGTTTAATTTATCATAAAAATCAGATTGTATTCCTATTGGAATATTCAGGATGACTTCTAAACTTCCATCTTGAAGCCAGTCTTCTTTTTCTTTATAATCTTGAATTAATCCATATGCCCTGCCTGTATGTTCTGCAGGTATCTTAATTTTTATCTTCTTTGTTTCTATTTTAATTGGAATTGCCTTTTTTAATGTTTCTATTACACCTTTAATTTGTTTATCAACAGGCTGATTTTCAATTTTAACTCCTGCTTGTTTAATTGCAGATTCTATCATATCAGGAGTAAAAGGACGATTTGTTCGAGCATCAACAGCATTTTTTATTAAAAAATCAACAACTTGTTTTTTCTTTGTTTCAAGAGCTTCATCTCTATATTCTTGAGTAACTTCAAGATCTCCTTTTCTAATAATCTTCTCAACTATTTGATTAAATTCAGTTGTTCCAAAAGCATCTTTTAAATCATTATCTCCTGCTCTCATACCTTTTTTTAAATCATTCCAGATTGTAGTATCTCTGATTGCTTCATTAACATCATCAGATTCTCCTTTTCGTATTTCCATAGCAGAACCTAAATCTACCATTGTCTCAAAATTCTTGCTTCCACGTTTTAATCTTGCTATTGTATCTGTCATCTTACTTTTATTAGTGTCGAATTTAACATTTTTAAATTAGAACAAGTATAATGTGAAGTTCTATTTTTATGGGGGAGTCTTTCTATAAATGCTTCAGTAAGCTTAACCCCTCCTTCATGAGGGGGATCTTGAACTGCCATTAAAGCTAAACATTCATAACCATTGCCTGTGGTAAATTGAATAAGTCCTAATCTATTATCTCTAGTTTGTTCAAACCACCTTTGGTAAATTGGGCATAAATTCATTTTTTCACAAATTAAAGTGTCTTCCATTTTTACTTAAACTTCCCTAATTCATTATTTTTTAATCTTGTTAATTTCCCCTCTTCATTCTTAATATATGCAATATTAAATCTTTGAATATCAAATTTATCTCCTAAAACTCTTTTGAAAATATCTAATGCAAGTTTTATTCCTTGTTCTATAGTCATTTCTTTTTTATATTCTTTTCTCAAAATTTCTTTGATTTTTTCATCATTTTGGCCGATTGCAATAGCGTTATATTCAAGATAATTACCTGTTATTTCAGTAGTATATAATTTACAATCTTTTCCATTTTTTCCAGCAACCATTAATGCAACACCAAAAGGTCTAACCCCTGGATGTTGGGTATATTGTTGTTGAAGATCTGAAATTTCTCTTATTATAGATTCTACATCAATTGGAGAATCATAAGTAACTTTATGTTGTTGAGAAGTAACTCTTGTTTGATTAATTAAAATTCTTGCATCACTTAAGATTCCAGCAGCACTAGCCATTATATGTTCATCAATTTCATGGATTTTATCTGCTGATTCAGGTATTACTAAGTTATCTTTATTTCCTTTATCTGCAATAATAATTACACCATCAGAGCATTTTATTCCAATACTTGCACTTCCAAGTTTAACAGCTTTTTCAGCATATTCTGCTTGAAGAATATGTCCTTCTGGAGAAAACATGGTTGCACTTCTATCATAACCCATTACTTGATTTTGCATATCTGGTATTTCCATTTTATTCCATCCTCTTAATTCTATATGTTAAATCTTGTTCATTAATCTCTTTGTTATATTTTCTATCTACATGTTCGTCAGAATCTAAAATTTGATTTATTTCTTTATCTAAACTTCTTAAAAAGTAAGGTTTTTTAAAATCAAAAACCAGAAGTCCACCATCACCTATCTCCATATTTCTTAATTTTTCTTCTAAAAATTTGTGAGCTTGTTGGTTATGAAATAATACATCAAAAGCTACTTTTTCAATATTTTCAGTTTGTTTTTCATATAATTGTTCTGTTTCCATTTTATGTTTTTGTAATTTGTGTGTCCTTCACCAAAGAAAATAATAAAGAATTTCTTCTTTGGATATAAGACCTTACGTCTCCTTTCAATAAAATCATGATTTTGGGATTTAAAAGGTTTTTGGTTGTTAATTGTCAATAAAAGGAATTTGACAAATATTTGTTTTTTTATTACTTACTAAATCAGTAAAAAGTTTAACATATTCTGCTGCAACAACAGGCCATGCCATAGGAAGTCCTTTTTTAAGTATATTAGATTCAATAGTAGGGATATGTTCAAAGGCATATCTTAATCCTTGTCCAATTTGATCAGTATTTCCTATTTCTGCTAAAACCCCTGAAACTTCTTTATGGAATTTTTCATCCTTTTTTCTTTTTAATAAGTCTTCAATATAAAAATGTTCACCCTTTCTATTTCTATATAAATCTTTAGCACAAATATTATCTGAAGAAACACAAGGAGTTCCTATTCCTGCATGATAAAATAAAATTCCACTAGAAATTTGTTGAGGGCTTTTATAAGGGGTAAGTCCAACATCTGTTGCACTAATTAGGTTTGTTAATGTGTTGTCTCCTAAATGAGCATTAACAAAAATAACTCTATGGTCCTCAAGATTTATCTTTCTATCTCTATTAATCCTTTCATTTTTTGTTTCAATAGGATTTAATCCAAGATTTTCACATAAGTCTAATAACTCTTTTCTATGAGGATCTTTTCCATTATTATAATCAATTATTTCTGGATGAGTTTGTCCAGAGATAACATAAATAATATTTTTTGCAAAATCGGGATTTACCATCTTTAAAAATTTAGAATACCCTTCAATTCCATATTTTAATCCTTTTCCAGGAGACACTAATCCAGTAGTTCCCACCATAAATTTACCTTCTAAACCAAAGCCTGATTTTCTATCTTGTTTACTTATACTTCTATCTATTTCTGGGACCCCATGAGGAATATATGTCACATTTTCAATATTATATCCATCTTTTAAAATATCTATAGCTGAGGGACTAAGAACAATTAATTGAGAACAATTTTCTGATAATTCTTGTAAAACTTTTTTTTGATGTGTATTTGGTTTTTGTAAAACCGTGTGTAAAACTGCAATAGTAGGGATACATTCTGCTTTTAGTCTTTTAGCAACATAATTAAAATTATTATCTCTTCCATTTCCATCTAAACCATATTCATGTTCTAGAATGACAACACTTTTGAATCCCTCTTCACACCATTTACGATTTCTTCCTGAGATAATTGTAGTAGCATCTGCCCAAGAAGAAGTATCTAATTGTTTTATAACATGTTTATCTCTTATTGGATGAATATATTTTAATCCATTTTTATCTATTGGGTGTATTTTTATTTGTTTTATAGTATTTTCATAAACATCTATAGCTTTTGCAGTGTCCTGACTAAATCCCACAAATTCTCGGGGTCCAGCTAGAAATAATATTTACTAACAATCCTTTATGCTCTTTCATACTCATATTTCAAAACCTACCTTTATAAATCTTACTTATGTTACTACCAATCAATAACATAGGCGTATTTAAATAACAAACCCTAATTTACACATAAAATATGGCCCTATGGACATTAAAATCACTTTAATTTTCCAACACTTCCACTAACTTTTATAATATTTAAATCTTTTTCAGACATAAGAAAACTTGTTCTAACCTTATCTAAACTATTTTTATTAATTGCTAAAATAACATTTTCACTAGTTTGTTTAATTATTTTAGGATTTGCCTCTGCATAACCCAAACCTCCAATAAAATCTAAAATAACTTCTTCTATAATTTTTTTATTAGCATCTTTGCCTTTAATTAGCAAATATCTTTTCTTTTCTCTATGAGAGGGTTTTAATGGCTTCATTTTATTTAATAAGTTATATTTTTAAATACTCTTAACTTTAAATATTTAATTAAAAAATAAGGTTAGTCTCAATATTTTATAAGCATGAAGAGATATG
>JAFCDA010000003.1 GCA_017609915.1 Candidatus Pacearchaeota archaeon | reverse complement strand
AAAAATAATGAGGTAATAATGAAACAAGATAAACTAATTAATGACCCAAATCTACCAGAACTACAAAAAATTCAACCATATACAAAAACAGAAGTTGAAGAATTAAGAGCAATAGCAGAAAAACAAGCTCTTGAAAATAATATTAAATCAAGATTTCATAAAATAATTGCAGTTCTTCAAATACATGACAATCAACAAGTTTGGAATCTAACTTGTATGTTAGAAGGATTAATTATTCTAAATATTTTAGTAAATTGTGATACAGGGAACATAATCAAATTTGACAGAAAAAGTATGATGGATTTCATAAAGAAAGCATAACAACAATTTTAAAAATAGGGTAATCTTATTAATATCGGCATCTTATAAAGAATAAAGAGATGAAGATGAGAAGATTAAGCTACTCAGATAATAAAAATCTATTGAGCTTGTAAAAATATAGATAAAATATAAAACAAAAGGAGTAAAAAATGTCAGAAATAGATAATATAATTGCAGAAATAAGTTCTTATTATGAAAAAAGAAAAAAGAAAAAAGAAAAAGGAGTAAATATAACTATTGCTTCTTCAGAACACAAACTTGTTTATAATTCAACAACAGAAACTCTTGAACCAGTTTATTTCTGGATTTTAGATTTTATGGGTGGAATTTTTGGTGGAGATATAGAAAAGATTGTAGATAATTTTGCATCATCTCCTGGTTCAGGGCATTTTTCAGAATTGCAAGGAAAAGCAAGTCAAATGCAGCAAGAAGCTTCAAGAGTATTAGGAACTGTTAGTACAATGTTAAAAGGAATTATTCAATTGATTTATGATTTAAAAGAATTTAAAATAAGATTAAGTCATTATGAACAAACAAGATCTAAAGAGAAAAATAAAGCAGAAGCAGGATTATTATCTTTAAAGCAAATTTGGATGGATAAAGTAGATATACAAAGAGGAGCAGGAAGTATAAATGCTATGGCTAGTGGAAACTTACAATTTGTAACATTAAGAGACGGATTTATGATAGTAAAAAATGCAGAAGAAGTAGATAAACTAGATTTAAATGATCGGGTTATAAGAATCTTAAAACCAAGAATACAAGAATTTAATGAATGGAGAAAAAGAAGTGAAGAAGAACTAAAAAGAAGATTTGAAATTGAAAAAACATATCTTAAAAGCCAAATAGCTGGTTTAAAATTAAATGCAAAATGGGCAAAACCTTATCTTAAAGCAGCCCAACAATTATCAATGAAAGATGAACTAGGAACAAAACCAGAATTAGTTAATGTGTTTAATACTCTTTTATTAAATTTAGTCTTAATGGGGAAAAAATCAGTTAATGTTGAACAAGAAATTATAGATGACCATTTACCAAAAGATTTTAAAAAAATAAAAGGAATAAGAAAGTATTATTCAATTGTTTTTATTGATTTTACTTTTAGAGGAATACCTAGTAGAGCTGCACAACAATCTCATTATGTTTTTGGGGGAAAAGTAGATGTAGAATTTAAAGCTTATGTATTAAATGAAGATGAATTAGTTCTTTTAAAAGATAAATTATCAGAATCTGACTTAGAAGATTCATTAAAATTAGTTCAAGGAATGACTGATGATTCTTTAGGTCAATTAAAATTAGATATAGAAGAATTTACAGAAGATAAAAAAGAAGAAGATAAAAAATCAAGTGAAGATATCAATCCTTTTGGTGCTTTATTTTCTTTTGTTAGAAAAGGCAACAAATTAGTTCCTGAAGAAAAATCAAAAAAAGAGGGCGAAGAAAAATTAAAAAAATTAAAGGAAAAAGGAGCTAAACCAGATAAATATGTAGAATCTTATATTAGGAATCTAGCAGAAGCAAGTGCAATTAATAATTGTTTTCTTATTTTTGATGTTTATAAAAAAGCACATGGTATGGCTTCATTCCCATATACTGATGATGTTCAAGCAGAACCTCCAAGAACAGAAGCTGAAAAAGTATTTGGATTTGGAAAACCCAAATAATTAAATAATCTTTTTTCTTAGAATAATTAATAGAAATTGATAGCTTGTAAGCATAGAAGGGTATGTGAAGAAGAGATTAAGCTATACATCTCATCTATAAGACTTTTATGAGCTTATAAGATTTAGATAAGGAAAAAACAAAATGGAAGATTGGGATGAAGAAGATTTAGAAGAACTTGAAGAAGAGGAAGATGTAGATGGGTCTGAAGAAGATTTTGAACCTTTAGAAGAAATTATTCAAGAAACTCCTGCAGCAAGTTATCCAAGATCAACAGCAACTAATCGTTGGCCAAGTTCTGGTCCTTCAATAACTCCTGAATTCTCACAACCTCAAGAACCCTTAGAAACAGGATTACAAGATATACAAACTCCAACACCAACTCAAGAACCACAAATAGCTGAAAATGCTCCAGAATATTCTTCAATTACTTATCAAGAACCAACAAGACAAGAAGGAAGAAGTCAAACAGAAGCAGGATATCCAGAACAAATACATACAAGTTCTCAAAGTTTTTCACCTTCTTTACCTCAACACCTTTTACAATCTCAATTTAGCACTCTTCCAGGAACAATACAACAAAGAGATATATCTGGTGAACTAGAACAAATTAAACCACAAGAAAAAAAATATCAATCAGATTTTGAACAAAATAAAAAAGATAGAAGAAGATTTTAAAAAAGAGGAAAACATCAGTATCTTATAAGCATAGAAAGACATACAGATGAGGAATAAGGTTACAGAAGCCATGTGCCCTTGCTAGCTATTTAGATAATCAAACTTAAAGATGCAATAAGATATTAATAAAAAATAATATTAAAACAAAATGACCACTTATGAAACAATTTATCCAGGAGCAGATGATTTTTTAGTACCTAGTTATACCTCTATTGGATATCAAATAGAAACAAAAGATTTTGGAACAACTCTTGATGTTAGAACTGCAAATCAATTAGGAGAACTTAATACAAAAATAAATCCTGGAACAAAAGTAGCAGAAGTTACAGGGGTCGACCCTAGTGTATGGGAATCTATCCCAGAGCATCATTTAAAAGAAATGGAAAGATTAACAAAATTAACAGGAGTTAGTCCTTCTGTTCATATACCTGTAGTAGAAGCTTCTGGAATTGGGCAAGATGGATGGAATGAAGCAAATAGGGTAGGTGCTGAAAAACAATTAACTTCTGCTGTATTAAGAAGTCATGCATTAGATCCAAAAGGAAATATTTCTGTAACAACCCATTCTACAGCACAACTTCCTGAAATGATTCCAACTACTGGGACAGGAAAAGATAAAAAAATAACAACTTTTTGGATTGTTGACCCAAGAACAGGAAAATATAATGTAATTCGTCCTGAAAAAAGATATTTCCCAGAAAAAGGCAAATTTGAGCCTGAAAAAGAAAGACCTTTTGAGCCTGAAAAAGAATTAGAAAAATTCAACAAAGATATGTGGGTAAATCAATTATCTGATGTAAATAGGCAAGCAAATTATGGAGAAGATATAGTCAGTAGATTAGTAGAAACTAAAAATGGGATGGGAAAACAAGCATTTAATGAAGCATTAAAAGAAATTCAAAATGCAAATATTGAACAAATTGAAGACCCCTTAGTAAAAAAACATACTAAAGAAATTCAAAGAGTATTAAATCATGGGCAAATATATCTCAGAGATTCTTATAGAAATATGAGAACCTTATTTGATATGGCTTATGAAAATGCTTCTGATGAAGATAGGAAAAAATTAGATAAGTTTGCAAAAGAAGTAAGTCCTCATATACAAGAGGGAATGGAGAACAATCCTGAAAAAATAAGTCAATTTGCAGAAATAGTTGAAAAAGGGCTTAAAACATTAACAGAAATAAGTCCTAAAATGTTTATGCCATTAAATGATTTTATTATAGATAAATCTTCACAAACTTTTGCAAATGTGGCAGAAACTGCTTATAATAAATTTGGAAAAACAGCTCCAATGTTAAATATTGAAAATCCTCCTGCAGGAGGAGGATTAAGTAAAGCAGAAGATTTAAAAGATCTTATTGAAGAATCTAGAAAAAAACTGGCTGAAAATCTAAGAAAAAATAAAGGTATAGGAAAATCAGAAGCAAAAAGAATTTCTGAACAAATGATTGGTGCTACTTGGGATGTTGGACATATAAATATGTTGAGAAAAAGTGGATATACTGAAGAAGATATTATTAAACAAACAGAAATAATTGCTCCTTTTGTAAAACATGTTCATCTTTCAGATAATTTTGGTTTTGAACATACTGAACTTCCAATGGGTATGGGAAATGTTCCTATTAAGGAAATGATGGAGAAATTAGGTGAAAAAGGATTTGAAGGAAAAAAGATTATTGAAGCAGGAAATTGGTGGCAGCATTTTTCAGAAAAAGGAGGAGGAAATCCATTTAAACCAACAATTCAGGCTTTTGATTCTCCAGCTTATGCAATGAAAGCAGGACCCTCTTGGAATACAACATCTGGACTTGGAACATATTATTCAGGACATGGAACAGTTAATCCTGCAATACATCATTCAGTTTTCCAAGCTGGATTTACAACTCTTCCAGCTGAGTTAGGTGGCCCAACAGGAGGAGACCAAAGCAGATTTTCAGGAACACCCAATCAATAATCTAAATCTTTTAGAAAAAGATTTAATCAAAAAGCGTAGATTTAAAAATTAAAACTTATTAATATAAATAAGAAAATATTGGTATCTTATAAGCATAGAAAGATGTGTAGATGAGAAGAGAGGGTTACAGAAGCCATGTGCCCTTGCCACCCATAATAAAACTTAAGATTTATAGAAATATTAATAAATAAAATACAAAAAAGAGGAAAATGGAAAAAGAAAAAACTTCTAAAGAAGAACATAGTAAGAAATCTAAAGCTCATAAGACTATAGGGCGTAAAATCATAAAGAGTTTAGAAAAATCAAAAACTCATAAAAAACCAAGAAAAAAACAAATTAAAACTCATAAAAAAACAACCCCAAAAACTAGTACAAAAAATGTTCCTTCATTAAAACTTAAATCAGAAAGAGATATTGCAATGGATTTTGCAGAAAAGGCTTATCAAAGATTTGATAAATTAATTAAATCTATTGTTTTGTTTGGAAGTCAAACAAAAGGACAGAGTATACTTAGTTCTGACATTGATATTGTTTTAATTGTAGATGATGCAACAGTAAATTTTGATGAAACATTAATTGCGTGGTATAGGGAAGAATTAGGAAAATTAGTACAATCAAATCCATATAAAAAAGATTTGCATATTAATACAGTTAAATTAACAACTTGGTGGCAAGATTTAACAAGAGGAGACCCAACAGTAATTAATATAATAAGATATGGAGAAACACTTATAGATTTTGGAGGGTTTTTCAAACCTCTTAAAATACTTTTACAAGAAGGAAAAATTAAGTCAACTCCTGAAGCAACTTTTACTTGTTTAAACAGAGTTACTGGACATATTATAAGGAGCAGATTAGCAGAAATTGGAGCAATAGAAGGATGTTATTGGGCAATGGTAGATTCTGCACAAGCATTATTAATGGCTGTAAAAGTTCTTCCACCAAGCCCAGAACACATAGCTATCTTATTAAAACAACATTTTGTAGATAAAAGACTTTTAAAAATGAGATATGTTACAGATTTAAGTGAGTTACATAAATTACACAAAAGCATAACCCATGGAGAAATAAAGAATCTTGATGGAGATGTTATTGATGTTTGGCAGCAAAAAGCAGAAAACTTCTTTAAAGTAGTTTTAAAGCTAATTGATAATATTATACAATAATTCTATAAAACTAAAAATATCAATATTTTATATGTATGGAGAGAGATACAGATGATATGTTTAAGTTACACTCTTCTTCAAAACTTAAGATTTATAGAGATACCAAAAATAAAATTAAGAAATAAATTAAAAATCTAATTAAATATAAGGGTCTTCTCTTTCTGCTTCTTTTTGTGCTTTAGTTTTATATTTAACCATAAATTTTGTAAAATTATCTTGAATTGGTAGGTTATTACCATCTGCATCTCTATATTTATTTGCAATCATAGCTGTTAAATAATCTGGCTTTTTTCCTTCTAATTCTACAGCAAGACCATATGAAACTTCCTCACTTCTTTTACCATAAAATTCAGGAACAAAATTTGGACTTGCATCTATTACAGCTTTTGTAATTCTTTTTTCTTCTTCTGATACATTATTTGCAGGTTCATTTAAATAATTCTCATAAAATGTAGAGGTATATGCCTTCATTTGCCCAATATCTCTTTTTTTAATAGTCTTTGCCATAGTATCTTTTGTTTGTCTTAAACGACTTATCCTATTGTGTATATCTGCATCATCCCCTGTACAATTAGTTATAGGTCTGATAACTTCTATAAGTGAATTTAATCCAGGAATAAAACGGCCATTACTTATTAAATCTTGTTCAGGAGCTTCTCTAAGAATAAAGTTTACAGGATTATGTGAAATATAATCATCTAATGATTCCTTTTCTATCTTTGTTTTTTCTTTTAATGGAGCTCTAAAATCAACAGGTTTTGATCTATTATAATCCATAAAAAATTCTTGTTGATATCTATCATTAGTTAAGAAAGCAGTTAATTGTCTTGTTCTATCATTTACACGATTCTTTTTAGCTTCTTCATGAGCTTCAAAGTAAGGTTGATAAACATCTAATTTTCCGTTTATTTCTTCATATGTTGTAACCATTTTCTTAATATTCCAACATAAAACCCATTTATAAACCCTTGCATTATGGTGTTATTGTGTAGTGGCGACAAATAAAGAAGTAAGTAATTAAGGCTCTATTCATCTTCTTCTCTATCCTCTAAGTCGCCTTCTTCATCTTCAGAATCAGATATTTCATAATCTTTAAGAATTCTTTCATTTGCTTGAAAAATATTGCCAAAATCTTCCATATTCAAAATATACCAAATGTTTTGGAAATCCTAAAATTCGTTTTCATAGCGAATTTTTTGATATTAGCTAAAAAACAAATGTAAAACAAATATATAAATGTATTTAGAACTAATATCATAAAAGAAGGCCAAGTATATAAATCTTTCTACTGTTTATCGACGACAAACATAAATTTATAAACAAAAGACACGTAAAATAAGGTACTGTAAAGTATATAATGCCAAATATATGACCTAAAATGCCCCAAAAAACCAAAAATTTTAAATACCCTGTATTATATTTATTCATCATACTGCAAGTTCAAGTACTTAGCCTATTATTTTTTAGGGCATATAGCTTGAATGTCTTTCTTAGAGGTTTATCTATTTTTTACTAATTTATCTAAACTCTAAGGGAGAACTGTAAAAATACGAAAATGGTAAAAAAATCAAAAATAAACAAGAAAAAATACAAGAAAGAAATTGATACTAAGTATAATCTTAGTGTATACTGGAGTTTTTTAAAAAAATACAAAACTCAAACAATTTTCACTCTTTTTATCACTTTTATTATAGCTGTAACTTATGTTGTTGAGAAATTCTTATTTAAAGTTGTTATTGACAATGGGACAGAGTTTGCAAATGGGATTATGACTTCCCAGGCATATATTAATATTTTGTTGATTGTAGTTGGGGTCTTTTTTAGTTCTTTAATTATAAGAATTATTCTTAATTTTACTCAAATCCGTATGGCAATTAATCTTTCTGGTAAAATGACTGTAGATTTAAAAAGAAAATTTTTTGATCACATTATAAACCTCTCACATAGTTTTCATACAACACATAAAACAGGAAGTTTAATTTCAAGAATCATTAGGGGAGCAGGCGGGATTGAAAGAATGAATGATGTTATAATATTTAATACAGCCCCTTTAATTTTTCAATTAATACTTGTTTCAGCTTCTTTAATTTATTTTAATTTAATTCCTGCACTTGTAATATTTTTAACAGCCATATTATTTATTGGGTATAGTATT
Source organism: Candidatus Pacearchaeota archaeon (assembly GCA_017609915.1). GTDB lineage: Archaea > Nanobdellota > Nanobdellia > Pacearchaeales > GW2011-AR1 > ARS1285. The sequence continues at coordinate 34,407 of JAFCDA010000003.1, read as the reverse complement.
TATACTCAAAATAAATCAAAACCACTTGGGGCAATTAATTATAAAACAGAAGATATAGAAAAATCAAACATTGCTGATTTTTTAATGAATATAGATTCTATAAGATATTTTGGTAAAGAAAAAAAGGTTCAATCTAAATTTAAAAAATTAAGTGAAAATTCTAAAAAAACCTTTGTTAGATATGAAAACTTTTTTAGTCAATTAACTGCTGGACAACTTCTTATTCTTGGTCTTGGACTTTTCTTTTTAATTTATTTTCCAATGATAGAATTCTTAGAAGGAGCACTTAGTATTGGGGATGTTGTTTTTATATACACTATTTATGGAAATATTGCAGGACCATTGTGGGGTTTTGTTCATGGAACAAGGCAGTATTACAAGGCAATGGTTGATTTTGAATCATTATTTCAATATGCTAAAATAGAGCAGGAAATTAAAGATAATCCAGATGCTAAAAAATTAAAAATAACACAAGGAGAAGTTGAATTTAAAAATATTGATTTTAATTATGGAAAAAGAAAAATGTTTAGAAAATTTAATTTAAAAGTTCCTAAAAATAAGAAATATGCTTTAGTTGGGCATTCTGGATGTGGTAAATCTACTCTAGTAAATTTGCTTTATAGATTATATGATGTTGATTCCGGATCAGTTTTAATAGACCTCCAAAATATTAGGGAAGTTAAGCAAGAATCTTTAAGAAAAGAGATGTCAATTGTTCCTCAAGAATGTATGTTATTTGATGATACTATTTATAATAATATTGCATTTTCAAAACCAGACGCAACAAAAAAAGAAGTTATAAGGGCAATGAAGTTTGCACAACTAGATAAGATGATTAAAGATTTTCCAAAAAAGGAAAAGACAATTGTTGGAGAAAGAGGAGTAAAATTATCTGGTGGAGAAAAACAAAGAGTAAGTATAGCAAGAGCAATACTTGCAGATAAGAAAATCTTAGTCTTAGATGAAGCAACATCTTCATTAGATAGTCAAACAGAACATGAAATTCAAGCAGATTTAGCAAAGCTTATGCAAGGAAGAACATCAATCATAATCGCACACAGATTATCAACAATTATGCATGCTGATAAGATAATTGTAATGAAAAAAGGAAAAATAGTTCAAATGGGCAAACATAAAGATTTAATCAGACAAGAAGGAGAATATAAACATCTTTGGAATTTACAGAAAGGTGGGTATATAAAATGAAACTAAAAGGAAAAGGAATTATTTTAAGGCATGCCAGACTTTCCGATGCTAAAGTCTTTTTTGAGTGTGAGCAGGATAAAGAAGCTAGAAGGAACTTTATGAGTACACCAAAAACTGTTAAGGAAGTTAGAAACGGGATTAAAAAAGATATTTTAGAATTAAAGAAAAAGAAATCAGGGGTTGAAAAATTTGCTATAGAAGTGGATGGAAAATGTGTGGGACACATTTTAGTAGAAATATTAAATCTAAAATATACAAAACATAAAGCTGAAATTGGATATTGTATTCATAAAGATTTTAGGGGGAAAGGAATAGGAAGCAAGGCAATTAAACTAATTACTGATTATGCTTTTAGGAAATATAAATTAAAGAGGATTTGGTGTTTTACTAGAACTTTTAACAAAGGTTCAAGAAAAGCTCTTGAAAAGGCAGGATATAAACTTGAAGGAGTTTTAAGAAAAAATAAATTTAAGGATGGTGAGTACTTAGATGATTGTATTTATGCGAGATTAAAATAAAATGGCACTACCACACTTAATACAAATGCAGAAAATCAAGAAAAGATTAATAAATCTAGATGGAAAACCAAAACTTAATGAAATAAAAAAAATTCAAGATGAACTTCCTAACTTTAATGCAGGCCCTTATGTAAAAATAAGGCAATGGTTAATAGAAGAAATAAAGAAAACAAAAACAAAATCAAATGTAAAACATCAAGATTGGTTAGGAGTTAAAAGACAAGGGATTAGACAGTTTGTTTTAGTTGGATATCCAAGTGTAGGAAAAAGCTCTTTAATAAAAAAGTTCTCAGGACTTCAGACAAAAGTCGCAGCATATGCTTTTACAACCCTAAAACCTATTCCAGGAGTTGTAAACATTAATGGAGCATATTTCCAAATTGTTGATCTTCCTGGAATTGTTGAAGGCGCAGGAGAAGATGTGGGCGGAGGTAAAAGATTAATTGGAATTATAAAAAATACAGATGGAATAATTTTAATGCATGATTTATCAACATCATTAAAAGAATTTGAAAAAATAGTAAAAGAACTTGAAAAAGCAAATATACAATTAATAATTGGAAATAAAATAGATTTAAAAGGAGCAAAAGAAAACCTAAAAAAACTAAAAAAAAGGTTTTCAAACAAAACTGTGTTGGGGCTTTCTGTTAATAATGATAGTTTAAACAAGTTCGGGGAAGAATTATGGAAAATGAGTAATCTTATTAAGGTTTTTACTATTGATAAAAAAGATAAAGAGCCAATAATATTAGAACATGGTTCAACTATAAAAAATTTTGTAGAAAAAATCCATAAAGATTTGCTTAAGGAATTCAAATCAGCTAAATTAACAGGACCAAGTTCAAAATTTCCAAATCAAACAGTAGGATTAACACATGTTTTAAAAGATGAAGATGTTGTTGAAATAATAACTAAGATATAAAATAATCCTCTAAAAAACATCACTATAAATCCAAACCTAAACTAATCCTAATAGCTAAATCAACCTTTCTCATAACAAATTCATTTAAAGAACTTATTTTATTAATAATTCTTGTTTTGTCTATTGTTCTGATTTGATTTAACAAGACTGTTGAATCTACCTTTAAACCAGAATCTTCTTTTTTAATATCAACATTTGTTGCAAATTCCTTAGAATATTTCCTTGAAGTTATTGAGGTAATAATTGTTACAGGACTTGTTCTGTTTCCAAGATTATTTTGAATAATCAATACAGGCCTTATCCTCCCTTGTTCATGCCCTTTTATTGGCTCTAAATTAGCAAGAAAAATATCTCCTTTATTTATCTCCATTTTCATTCCATTCCCATTCATCTAAATTTTCTATTGCTTCAAATTCTTTAGCTATCTTCAGACTTTCTTCAGCCATTTCCTTATATCCTTCAATTAATAATTCTTCTTGTTTTCTTTTATTTTCTTCAGCAATATCCATAAGATTTAAAATAATCTGCTCATAAGTTTCTTTACCAGAATTAAATTTATCTAACTCTTTTTTTACATTTTCATTAAGCTGAATTGTTGTTACCATAAGACTATAGGGTGACTATAGTTTATAAATATTCCTAAAAAACATCACTATAAATATCCTCATCATCATCAAATCTATATTCCATTTTTTGAGGAGAATTATCTTCTTCATTATTAGGATTATAAACCCCTATGGATTCTGGGACTGCAGGTTTCCCACTTATCCCTTGGTCTATATCATTTTCCTCTATCTCTTTATCCCCTATTCCTCCACTCTTCTCTTCCATACTTTTTTCTTGTTTAATATTATTGATATTTTCCTCAATATCTTTATTCTCAGTTAAGTTTTGCTCTTCAGGTTTTTGTACTTCTTGTGTTTCCTGAGGTTCTTGCCTATCTCTTCCTTCTTCAATATTATCAAGATTTGATTCAGAGTCAAATCTTTCAGCTTCAATATTTTGCTCAATCTCCCTATTTTCTTGCATTTCTTCTAATTTAGTTTCTTCAACATCTTGCTTAATATCTTCGACTTTATCTTCAATTCTATCAAGACTATCAAAAGGTTTAACTGCTCCAATATTTTCTTGTAAATCTTCTGTTTTTTCAAGTTCTTTTGGTTCTTCAATCTCAGCAGGAATTTGCACATTTTCTAAAAGTTTATCTTCATAATCTTCTTTAATATCTTCAACATCTTGCCTATCAATAATATCTTGTTTAGGAAGATGAGGGAGTTGAGATTTATTTTCTATATTATTTTTCTCAATATCTTTATTCTCAGTTAAGTTTTGATCTTCTGTGGTTGATTTTTGTTCTTCTGGTTCTACTAGTTCTTTTTGTTCCATAGCTTGTTGTCTTTCTTGCTTTTTTTTCTTTTTCTTTAATTTTCTTAAAAATCTTCTTTTTTCTTTTCTAGTCAATCTTTTCCAATCTTCTTCAGGAATCTTAAACTCATCATTTACTTGTGGTTCTATTATCTGCTTTGGCTCTACTCTTTGTTCTACACTAGGTTCTTCAATTCTTTGTTCTACTCTCGGCTCCTCTCTTGGTTCATCTATTTCTTCTATCTTTTTTTCAATTCTTTCTTCTTCTTGTTTTATTCCAGGTTCTGAAACCTTATAAGAATCTTCCATTTGATTGATTAAATTAGAAATCTCATAAGCAGCATCTGCATTAACAGAAATTGAATCAATTCCTTTTTTAATTAAAAATTCAACCATTTCCTTATTACTTCCTGCTTGTCCGCAAATACTTGATTCTGTTTTATTTTTTTTACAAGAATCAAGAACTTTTTCAATTTGAGAAAAAATAGCAGGATGTATTTCATCATATAAATGTTGGACCAAGTCTTCTCCTCTATCAACAGCTAAAGTATATTGAGTTAAATCATTTGTTCCAAAAGAAATAAAATCAACCAAAGGGCAAATATCATCAATAATTTGAACACTTGCCGGAGTTTCAATCATAACTCCAAATTCCATATTATGTGTCTTGATTTCATTAAAATATTCTTTTGCTTTTTTAACTTCTTCAATAGAAATAATCTGAGGAAACATAATCCCAAACTTTTTATCAGTGTTTTTCTCAGCAACTTGTTTAATAGCTAATAATTCTGCTTGTAATATTTTAGGGTGTTTTAAACTAAATCTAATCCCATGTAAACCTAACATTGGATTAATCTCTTTTTCAGGAGCTCCTTTTAATGTACTAAATTCATCTGTTCTAATATCACTTGCTCTTATCCAAATAGATTCAAAAGGTGCTACAAGTTTTGTAATTCCTTTTTTCAAAATTTCTGTATATTCATGTAATTCATCTTGTTTTTCAAAAAGCAAAGGATGTTTTCCAGACTCTGTAATCATTCCTTCTATCCTAGTTAAACCAATATGCTCAACTTCAGATTCAGCTGCTCTTTCAGCAAATTCTGGTAAATCAACAATAACTTTTAGTTTAATTTTATGAGTTTTAACAGCAGGTTTGATTTCTACTTGAGAAGTTTTAGCAACTTCTCCTTCAAATACTCTTCCTGTTGAACCATCAACAGTAATCTTCATTCCATCTTTTAATAAAGATGTTGCTTGTCTTGTTCCAACAACTGCAGGAATACCCATTTCTCTGCTAACAATAGACGCATGAGCAGTCATTCCTCCTTCATCAGTTACAATTGCAACTGATTTTTGCATACTAACTACCATATCAGGATTAGTCATTTTTGTTACTAAAACATCTCCTTTCTTAATCTTAGGTAAATCAGAAATATTTTCAATTATTTTTACAACCCCTACTCCTACTCCAGGACTTGCACCTAATCCTTCTAAAATTGGTTTTCCAGTAATCTCTCCAATCTGCTCTTTTATATCAAGGGTTGTAATTGGCCTTGACTGAACAATATAAACTTTTTTTTCTTCAATTGCAAACTCAATATCTTGAGGTTTTTTATAATGATTTTCAAGTTTTATAGCATAATCAGCAAGCTCTAAAACCTCCCCATTAGTCAAAACTTGGGCTTTACTTTTCGTAGGACTTAATTCAACAACTGCATTTTTTCCACTACTTTTTCTAACAACAGCAATTTTCTTATCACTAACTTTAGTTTTTTTAATTTTTAAATCTCTTGAAACAACATGATTATCTGGGTGAATTCTTCCACTAACAATCCCTTCACCTAATCCAAAAACAGCTTCAATAATAATATCTTCACTTAAGTCCATAGGATTTCTAGAAAACACAACCCCTGATTTTTCAGAATCAACCATTTTTTGAACAACTACTGCAAGTAATGATTCTCCTTCTTTAAATCCTTTTTTATTTCTATAATAAATTGCTCTTGAAGTATAAAGAGAAGAAAAACATTTTTTAATATGCTCAATTAAATTATCGCTTCCTTTAATATTAAGAAAACTATCTTGTTGTCCTGCAAAACTTGCAGTAGCTAAATCTTCTGTTGTTGCACTTGAACGAACAGAAACAAAAATAGGTTCTTGTGCATTTCTTAAAATATTTAAAGCATCTTTAGAAATTTCTTCTTCATTAAGTTCTTCTGAACTTAAGAAGTGATATGACTCAATAATTTCATCTTCAAGTTCTTTAGGAAGTTCTTTACTTTCCATCAACATCCTAATTTTCTTAGATGCATTTTCTAATGCTTCTGTATCTTCTAAATCAACAACACTTAAAATCTCAGAAATTGCTGGTTTTAATTTTTCTTTTTCTAAAAAAAAGTCAAAAGCTTTAGAAGTCACCATATATCCAGGAGGAACAGGAAATTTGTTATTATACATCTCAGATAAACTTGCCCCTTTCCCACCTACAAGTGGAACATCTTTGTTATTTAATTGAGAAAACCACCGAATATACTTCTCTGAGAAGTCAGTTTTCCTCTCTTTTTTTCTCATCACCATTTTGTGTTTTATATTATTGTTTTTAACTAGTATCTCTATAAATCTTTAAGCTGAGTTGATGAGAAGATTAAGCTACTCATCTACTTCTATCTTAAATTTTTGTCACCATCTTTTTTCTAAAAAGGCGGCCTTATAAGATATTGATTTAAGTTCTTATTTATTTTTATATTTATCTCTAAACTTTTAACTCTTTGCAAATGAGAGCAGAAGGGGCATTCATAAGCTATAGTAAGAAAAATCAGTTTATATTTAAACTTTGTGGGATTTGAGTAGATTATTTAATTAATCCTTAAGCCTTAGTTATAATCCATACTTATGTTGAAATTCTCCTAAAACATCTCCTAAATCAAAAACACTTCCGATTCTATTAGCTTCCCTAAATTTTTCAGTTAAGGTTTTGTCTCCTCGAGCATCTAAATTGCCTGTAGGTCCCAGATATTTAAAATCAGTTCTAAAATTAACAACATTTTTTAAAGTAGCTAATTCCCTTTCTAAATCCTTTAGGGGTTTTGAATTAAATTTTTCAAGTATCCTAATCTTATTAGGTTTAAGATCAATAGGAAGCTTTGCTGTTCTGCTTATGATATAAGATTGTATAAATTTCTTAAAAGATTTAACAGAAACAGCTGATTTTGTTAACAATTCTCTTTGTTGTTCTGGTAATTTCTTTATATCTCCAAAAAGATATTTAATCAAATCTGTTTTCATTATTTGTCTAGATTTTAATATATTTTTTTCATCAGTGATAGATAAAACAGTCATTCTTTTTAATAAAGCTTCATAAGTTTCTCGAGTCATTTGCCCAGATTCAAAATCATCCATCAATCCCTCATATGTTCTACGTCTACCATTAATATTAATTTTTGAAGGAAAAGGATTATGTCTTTGTTTTTCCGCTCTTTTATATAATATGGCTCCTAAAGGATTATCTACAGTTATACTCCCTTTTTCCTTGATTACATATTCTATTCCATCTCTTGTCTCAAATATTACCATTTTATTTTTCAGATTTACATAACATTGCTTCTTCCATTAAATTAATAATATAATTTATTCCTGCTTGTTCTCCTTGTTTTTTAGCAATAAAGTAAGCATTTGCAGCGGTTATTCCTGCCTCAAAATGCTCTTCATCTGAATGTTCATTATATTTAAACAAAAAAGGATTTTGTTCTAAAAATTCAATTTCATTTTCATTAGTTATTCCAACTATTTCCCTTAAATATTTCGGGTGTTTCATAAATCTAAAAAAATTTCCCATTATGTTTGCTAAGGGAGCATCTTTATTGTTTTTAATAATTCTTTTTCTTTTAAGACCATAAAGAGACAAGAAATGTATTCCTTCATGGATCTTACTTGGAAATCCATTTTTTAAAGGATAAATAGATGTAGCTATATGATAACTTTTTCCTCGTCCTTTACTATCAGATATAGTCATTGGGGGTTTGCTGACACCTAAAAAAGGAGGATTTCTATTCTTAAATTCAATATCCTCAGAATATCCTGAATTTCTAATCATTGTTTTTACCCAATCATTTTTTTCATCATCACTTAAATTATTTCCTAACCTATTTCCAAATATATCCACCAATTTCTTATAAGGAACAACAAGACTCTCATCATTCGGTTTTGCCCAGGCTATATTTCCAAATGACTCCAACCATGTTTTAAGGGCTTTTTCAGCTTGAATATATTTATTTTCCATAAAATTAATGACCGATATGCATATTTAAAACTATCTATCTGTAACTACTAAAGAATAACACTATTTAACCTTCTCAATAACTATCTTTGTTTTACAAGGTAATTTAGGAGCCACTTTTTTAAAAAACTTCCTCACTTTAGAAATGGCACTTTCTGTTGAAAAATAAGCAGTAAAAATTGGGTTTCCTTTTTTTATTGTAGCAGCTCTTCCTTCAGGGCTTCCAAAACTCTTTGTCATACCTGTTTGAATTCTTTCCCCTTTGCTTCCTCCAGAAAAAATCCTATTATTTCTTAATATATTATGAGGATAAACATTACATCTTAAAAAAAAGTTTTTTTGAAATAACCTAGTTAAATCTTTGTTTAAAGACTGTCTTGATGCTTCTAAAGCTAAATCTCTAATTTGAATATTCTCAGCAGTTGAAACACTAATTTTAAATTTAAACCGGTCTTTTTCAAATTTCTTATAATCTCCCATATTAAATTTCACAATTTTTTGAGGGGGAACTGTTTTAATATAACTTAATTGCTGTCTTTTAGATCTTCGAGTATTAACAATTGGTTTTCTTTTTGAATATGCTAATGCTTTTCTTACAGTTGCCATTTTATTGTTTTTATATTATTTAATATTTCTATAATCTTTAAGCTGAGTTGATGAATAGCTTAATCTCAGTTGAGCATAACTATCCTTTGGGTCAAGCCTTTTTGAAAGGGTTGCCTTATAAGATATTGATTTTTTCCCATTTTAATTCATTTCAGACCCCATTTGCATTTGTTTTCTATCATTTATAAAATAAACTTTTCCAAAACAATCTGATTCAAATACTCCTTGCCCTTTTTTTTTATCAAAATCTATTGAATTTCCTATAAAAGTCATAAGTTCTATTAATTTCTTATCAGGGTAATATGACTTAGGAAGCGCAGTTATTCCATTCATCTCAACCCCTACCGGCCTTTTCTTCATTTTACTTCAACCTCATCATTTCTTGCTTGTCCTGGTAATCCTTTTTCAAAAATTGCTCTGACCATTCCTTTATTACCATGAGCAGAACTTATTTTACCTTTAATCTTTTTTCCAGCAGGAGATGTCCAAGTAACTTCTTTACCAACAAATTTACTAGCTTCTTCTCTTGATTTTACATCTACATCTATAATATAATGTTTTTCATGGATCCTTTTTAATCCTCTACGAAATTGTACAATTTTTGCCATGTTTGTTTTATTATTTATTTGGAATCTCTATAAGCTCATAAGAGTGAAATTATCTGAGTTTCATCATCTTAATCTCAGTAGAGCATCTCTTCCTATGCTTATAAGATATTTATTTGTTTTATCTATATTTTATGTGTCTTCAAGTTATACTCTTCTGTTCTCTTAAACTATTCAGATAATCAAAATCTCTATGCTTATAAAGATACTATATTGATTATTAAAATTCAAAGAAAAATCAGGTTTTTAAAGTTTCCCTCTTGCAATAACCTCTTTAATAGCTTCAATCTCATCGATTATTTTTCTAGGCTCATCAAAATAATACTCTTTAACTTGGTTTAACGAATTATAAACACCTCCATCTCTTGTAAAAATCATAATTCCTTTAAAATCTTCTTCACAAAAAACAGATTTTATAATACTGCTGCCATTATTCGAAGAAACCATATAACCTTCAGACTCTTTTTCAAAACTAAACATAGGTTCATCATCCCCTTCTAAAGAAGTAGTTTCCCTTGAATAAGGAGAGATATAATCAGGAGAACCTCTAAAATCTACATCTTCCAATGTTCTTCCAGACCGAGAAGTTATAGTTACATATTTATCCCTCCCAGAAGTTCTATATTTCCTTCTAGAACCTGTAGGAAAAGCATAAGTCCCAAGATCAAGTTCAGAATCAGACGTTTTAATAACAACAACATTTTTTTCTTTTGACCTCTTCTTCGCTGTTTTTTTCCAACTGAAATAGTTCTTTTTATACCTCCTTTATCAAGCTTTTGATCTGAAGCATATTTATTTACATGCACATTTTGTCCTTGTTCCCCAGAGTTCTTTTTACCAGTTTTGCTAGAATCCAATGATTTTTTCCTTTTCTGACTTTTTCTAACCATTAAAAAATTAATAAAAAAGGGATTTAAAACTCTTTGGGTGATAGAAATATGTTAGAAACCCAAAGATATATCCCTATAAGTTTTATCACCTATAAGCTCTTTTTCCTTTTGATTAAATCTTTGTTCATCTAAATAACTATTATTTATAATCAATTGTTTGTATTTTTTTATTAATCTATATAATCTTTCTAATTTAACAAAAAGTAAATCTTCTTTTTGTTTTAAATCAATTTTTTCTTTATCAATCATATCTAAGAACTCTACTAAAGATATAGGGTTTTCCAGATGTTTTAATCTTCTGTCTATAGCTTCTATTCCAAATTTTTCAGGATAAAACCAACCAACAAAATAAAGATATACTCTTGCTTCCCATAACTTTTCTATATCATTAGCATCATCAAGAATTAACTGATATTCTTCCCAAATTCTCTCAATTATCTCTTCTATTTTATCTAATCTTAATAAATAAGTATTTTTTAACAACTCTTTTATTAAATCCATAATATGTAGAAATAATTATTGTTTATAAGGATTTACAAATTAACATCAAACTCTCCAAACTCTTTTTCTAAAACTTCTAACATTTTATTATCAATCTTAATTCTTTTTCCTTTAAACTTACTTATAATCTGATTAAACTCATTCATATCAGAAGCTTTAATCTTTTCCCCTTCAATTTTTCTTATTTTATTTTCTTGAATTAAAAACGCCGGTTTTGTTAAAAACAATTCAGCATGTTTTCCTTTAAATGTTAAAACAACTTTTGCTCTTTCAATCAAACCCAAATCTTTTCTTTGCCCATACTCAACTAAACTATCAATCAAATAAATACATTCTTTTCTTAATGTTTCAAAAACATAAGCACTTGGGGCTTTTTTACTTTTATATTTCTTTTTCACACTAATTAATTCATTTAAGGTATGTAAGAATTTAGGATTTCCTTGCCCTTTATTTACAATCTCTTTTTCATATTGCTTAATTAATTGGATTTCTGATTTATTTCCAAACAAAGCTTTCATAATCTTAAACACATTAGTATAAATCTCTGAAAAAGTTTTCTTAACCATTGTTTTTTCAATTTCAATTCTTAATTCTTTTAGTCTTTTCAAATATGCTTCAGAATTTTTTAATAATTTATCAATATCTTTCCCAGAAACTTCTTTGATCTTTTCATGTTCATATCCTTTATAATATGTAATCATAATTTCTTCTAAAATATCTGCATATTTTTTCTCAACTAATTTTTCTTTGTCAACAAAAATTCTTTTAAACTCCTTAACAGTTTCTGGAATATTTGTAGGAGGTAATCCATATAGCATTAAAATCCCCTGAGTAGGCATAGAAACTCCATAAAAAATATCACTCATTACAATATCTAATAATTTTCTTTTAGCTATTTCTTGTGTTTTCTCTCCAACACTCATATAACCATCAATAGCCTCAGGAGATGGTTTAATTTTTCCCATTTTTAATAATAATTTCCATGGTAAAAATCCTCCCCTATCATATAATGGAACACCATCTCTTAAAGAACCATAAAATACAGGATTAGCATCTTTAATTCCTTCCCAAAACTCTGTTAATAACCATACTTGAACATTTAATATGTTCTTAACACCAGCAAGTTCTCCTGCTTGCATAATATAAGAATAAATAATATTTCTTAATTTTTCTTTTAATTCAATACGAGGCATTCTTTTAACATCAGTATCATCAATTATAATCGCCACATCAACATCACTTGTTTTAACTGCATCTCCTCTTACTAAACTCCCCCATATAACATATGAATAAATATATTTTTCAAATTTTCTTAAAACTAATGACTTGTGAATTTCTGCTACTCTTAAAGAGCCTAAAAGCCCTTTATCATGTAAAGGAAAGCTCATTCCAATAGCTTCTACAATACTATACTTACTATCTATGCACATCTCCCACAAATCTTTTTCTAAAAATAAATTCAACCAAATCTTTTGTTTTGCATCTTGAATTTTTTTAATAAGAATCCCTTTTATTTCATTAAATTGTTTTTCTTTATCATCAGGAAGAATAACAACCAAATGCATTGGTTTTTGCTTTTTTTCCTCTTCACTTAATTCATTTTCTTCATCAAATATTTCAGCTGCTTGAGGAGGAATAATTCCAATGGCTTTTGTAAATTTATATTTATTTATAATAAATTTTTTCAAATTTTCAAGTTTTTCTCTCATCTTCTTCATTTCTTTTTCATCTTTTGCAGAAGCCTGAGTAGGAACTTTTACTTGCCCTGAAGTCATATCTTCTGTCTGATATTTTTGGGCATCTAAACTCATTCCAGTATCTTGTTTTTGATTTTCATCAGCCATATCTATTCTAAAAACATACCCTTTTTAAATCTTATGGGTTATTACTGAGAATTGGTGAAAAAACTATTATATATCTTTGGTTATAGGAATAACAAAAGAATCCCCTTCCCATCCTCTTTGCCTATAAAAGCCAAGGGCTTGTTGACCCTTATTGCTTAGATATATTACTGGATTTTTGATTCCCCTTCTTTTTAAAACATTTTCTGCAGTATCTATTAACTTTGTTCCAATACCTTTTCTTTGATTTTCTGGATCCACACATAAATGAAATATAAATGATGCCCAAGGATTATATAATATAAAAACCCCTCCAACAACTCTTTCATCTAATTCAGCTACTTTGATAGACTCAGGGTCATGATTAATTTGTCGCTGATAATCCTCTCTAAGATCATACTGTTCCTTATATAATCCTGTAGTTTTGAGTATTTCAATCAAACTTGGAAAATCTTCATTCTTATAATTTCTAATGTGCATAAAAATAGATAATTTGTCTCTTTAAAAAGCTAATGATAAAAATTAGTTAGGTCCTTTTTTAATCTTAATTTCTACTTTTTGATTAAAATCTATTTTTCTTATTAAATTCACAAGACCATCTCCCTTTTCCTTAGCAATTGTTTTAGAAGCATACATTACAGGAGAGTCTAACAAGGGGCAAATTTTACCTCTATCAAACCATGAAATTTTAAAACACCACATTCTAGATTGATTATCTTGGTATGTACTAACATAAACAGTATTATTTTGAATTATTAATCCTGTAGGTTTACTTACCATAAAATTAAGAAGTAAGAAATATTTATAAAATATTATATCTTCTACCCTTCCACAATCAAATTCAAACTTTCAGCTTGTTTAATTACTTCTTGTTTTATTTGCTCTTGATTTTCTTTGAATTTATTATTTAATCTTTGTTTTTTTGATATTTCTAAATGTAATTCTGTTATTTTCCTATTAATCTCTTGGATTTCTTTTTCTAAGTCTTTTGTTAAATCTTTTTCAATACTAAGACTAATGTCATTAATGTTTTGTTTAAGATTATTAATAGAGTCAATTCTTTTTTTTATTGGTTCTTTATTTATTTGTTTTATATCTATTAAATCAAGAAATTTTTCTTGCTCATGTTTTTCAAAAGTTCCTTTAAAGTTTTCTTTATAATCTTTGATAAGATTCATTTTATTTTCAATAGAATGATATATCTTACTAAGAGCTTTAAAATCAATTAAATCCTTTAGAGCTTGGAATTCAATTATTAAAGTTGTTTTTAGTTTTTCAAGTTCGTTTTTATTGTTTACTTGCTCAGCATATTCTTGCGTATCTTTTATTTGATTAATTTTATCTTCTAGTTCTTGTATATCTTGTTCAAAAAATTTTATTTTTTCTTGAAGTCCTAAAATATTATCTTCATTTTCAGAGTTTATTTTTTCTAAATCATTGATTTGTTTTAGTTTTTCTTTAATTATTGAAATAGTTTTTATTTTTTCTATTGAAGGCTTATTCTCATTAATTATCTTATTAAATGACTTAAAAAAACTTGAAATAATATCTCTGACTTTACCTAATTCTTCACCTATTAAAAATGTTGATTTTTGAAAACTCATAATAGATTTTTTTTCAAAATTAGAAAAAACTGAATTAAGCTTGTTTATTAATTTTTCAAAAGATGTAGAATCAAAAGTCTGATTTATTTCTTTTAGGTTTGAGATTAATTTTTCTAAATAATAAGTAAAATTAGAAAGATTTTCTTCTACAATTAGTTTTGCCCTTTCTGGTGCTTTTTTATTTGTTAAATCTAAGTTTCTAAGAACTTCAACACTATTTTCAAATTCTTGCACAGTATTTGAAAGAGTCTCATTTATTTCTTGTTTTGGTTGTTTATGGCCCTCTATTATTAATTGTTTTTTATCCTCAACCCATGTATTAATTTCTGTAAAACCAATTGTTTCTGTAATTTCTTGTTCTATTTTCTTTCTTTTTAAACTCCAGAATTTCTTTAATAAAATTCTAGAAGTGCTCAAAAACCCTTTAGAGGGTTCTTGGTTTTTGACAAAATCAAAAATTCCCATGATTTTTCATAGAATTACATATTATTAAGATTGTGGTGGTAAAAGAAAAGGATATGGACGTACCCAGAATCGAACTGGGGAGCTCTCGATGTAAGCGAGAAAGTTTGCCACTAGCTTATACGTCCGTTATAAAAACTTAAGAAAATTGAGATTTTTAAAGTTATTTGTTTGTATAATTATCTTTTTAAATGAAAATAATTAATCTCTTATCAGAACAAAGAGAGATAATCAAAAGACTAAGCTACTCAAATAATCTAACTTATAAGTTATAAAATAGGTCGATATACAGATGAGAAGATTAAGCTACCCATAACAAAACCTAAGTTTTTCATCAACCAAACTTAAATTATTATAAAGATATAAATTAAAACAATAATAAAATGCCACTCCAACCAATAAAAATTAAAGTAAAGAGAATTCATCCAGATGCAAAAATCCCAACAATTTCAACCTCTAATGCTGCAGGATTTGATATTTATTCTGTTGAAGATTATGAATTACAGCCAGGAGAAACAAAGGCAATCTGCACTGGAATAACAATAGAAGTTCCAGAAGGAAAAGCCACCTTTATATGGGATAGGAGTGGAATGGGATTTAAAGGAATTCACAAATTTGCAGGACTTATTGATTCAGATTATAGGGGAGAATTTAAACTAATCCTATGTAATCACAAAAAAGAACCTTATCAAATAAAAAAAGGAGATAGAATAGCTCAAGGAGTTATTCAAGATTATTATACACCAGAATTTGAAGAAGTTGAAGAATTAGCAGATTCAAAAAGAGGCGAGGCTTGGAATTCTTCTACTGGGAGATAAATATTAAAAACAAATATCAATATTTCTATAAATTTTAGAGCTTTGAAGATGAGTGCAATATTTTAAACCAATCAGATAATATCTCTCCCTATGCTTATTAAATTCCAGAAAAATATAAAATTAAGCCATATAATCTAATCCTAAATCTCCAGAATTAAAATGAGGGGGAGCACTAATCAAATAAAAAAAAGTTTTAACAGATATGGGTGCTTTAAATTGGAATTTAGGCCTTTTATAAATTATAGTGTCCAGGTCTTCAATAATAAAATTTATTTCAGGCCGTGTAGTTAGCCTTTTAGTTCTAACTTCTATTGGTTTATCTTTATTTCCCATAAAAACCAGCCAACAACACCACTTAAAAACCTATCGAAATCAACAAAACTTTTATACCCTTAATCTCTTAATTAAACATGCAAAAAAAGGGGAAATTAAAGTTAGTTAGAAAAGTTTATTTTTTAATAAACTGGGTTATTAGAATAACTCTTTTAATAGCAATTTATCAATCTATTAAAAACATTAACTATCTTACCTTGTTTTTTTCTATAATTGTTCTTGCTATAACTTTTTTTCCACTTATATTTAATTGGAAATTTAATCTTAGAATCCCTACTGAAATCCAAATGATTATAGTTTTGTTTATTTATTCCTCTCTTTATTTAGGGGAAATTCAGAGTTATTATATTAAATTTTGGTGGTGGGATATTTTTTTACATGCTGGCTCTGCAATTATATTTGGATTTTTAGGATTTACTATTTTATATTTTATGTATTCTAGAAATAATATTAAAGCAAGACCCTGGGCAATTGCAATATTTTCTTTTACATTTGCAATAGCTATTGGAGCAATTTGGGAGATTTTTGAATTTTCAGTAGACCAACTTTTAGGATATAATATGCAAAAATCAGGATTAATAGACACAATGTGGGATTTAATAGTCGATGCCTTAGGTGCTATTTTAGCTACAGGAATAGGATATATTTATCTTAAAACAAGAAAAACCCTTATCTTTAACACTCTTATAAAAAAATTAATCATAGAAAACAAGTCTATTTTTGGCAGAGGTTTTAGAAAGATTTTAAGAAGAGTGTAATTCTGCACTTAACAAATAGAAACACATTACTCATCTTCAAAGCTCTAATATTATAAAGATATTAGAATTGATATACAGATTAATTAACTTTATAAATTTCTAATTACACCCTAAAACTAACCATGCGTGGTTAGTTTAGTGGTAGAATATATCGTTGCCAACGATAGGACACGAGTTCGATTCTCGTACCGCGCATTTAAGCATTTATAATCAAATAATTTATATAACCTTCCTCATTATATTAAAACATGGAAGAACGAAAAATAAAGAAAATACTTGCAATTGGATTTATTACAATAATAGCCCTAATTCTTGCCTACCTATTATGGCCTTATGTAAATGCGTTTATTGGTTCATTAATTATATTTTTTATTTTAAGACCTTTGCACAATATTTTTGTTAAAAAGCTAAAATGGAATAAATCTTTATCAGCAATATTAACAATCCTTATTTCAATATTAATACTCCTGATTCCATTAATCCTTTTAATTAATTTTTCAATTGGACAAACTCAAGATTTATTTAAAAGTGGGGCAGTTATTTCAGAAGGACTTCAAACTTTTATAAGTAAATACAATCTTCAAGTTTATGTTTCAGAATTAGGTAATTTTATAGAAAAACTGCTTTTAGGAACAGTACAAAACATCCCTCATATTATGATTAGTTTAACTATCATGTATTTTATTTTATTTTATCTTTTAATTAATTCAGATATTATAGATGATAAAATAATAGAGTTTATTCCTTTTGGAAAAAGAAACTCCATTAAACTTTTAGATGAATTCAAAAACATTATTAATTCAGGAGTCATAAGCACAGGAATCATAGCAATTATTCAAGGATTTTTAATTTGGTTGGGATTTATATTTTTTGGACTTAAAGGGGCAATATTATGGGGATTTATTGGAGCAATAGTTTCATTTTTACCTATAATCGGAACTGCAATAATTTGGCTTCCAATATCTCTTTTTAGTATTGTGCAAGGAAACTATACTCTTGGAATTGGTTTCTTAATTTGGGGATTATTCTTAAGTAATATAGATAATCTTATCAAACCACTTTTACAAAAAAAGATTGGAAAAATACACCCAATAATAAGTTTAGTAGGAATATTTATTGGAATCCCAATATTTGGAATTCTTGGTATAGTTGCAGGACCTTTATTACTTTCTTATTTCTTATTAACTCTTAGAATGTTCCAAGAAGAATATCTTTGATTCTCTTACCGAACATTTAATCACCTTTTTCAATCCTTATAGCTTTTCCATTAACAATAGCGTCTGCTATTTTTTTTCTTCCCGTCTTTAAAATTCTTGATAATGTAGATTGTGAAATTTGCATTTGTTTTCCTGCTTTTTCTTGCTCAACTTCATTTAAATCAACTAAACGAACTGCTTCAAATTCCGGCATAGTTAATATAGATTCTTCTAATTCAATCATTCTTATTCCTGCTGGTTTAAAGTAAGAAGAATTAGGTCGACCTCTAATTCTCCTTCTTATGCGTGGTCTAGGCATTTTGCCTTCTTCCAAAACCTCTAGGCCTTCTTCCAGCTCTAATTCCTAGGCCCTTTCTAGGCCTATCTTCATTAGGTTCGGCATCTTTGCATTTTCCCATTTGTCTTCCAGTTCTAGATCCTTTTCCTTCAGGTCCTGTTCCGTCTCTATTTGGCATTTTTAACTCCTTGCCTTTTTAGGCATTATTTAGTTATGAATATATATGCATAATACTATTTAAATGTTTCGTTTTGAATAAATATTCATAATAAGAACCACCTACTGCGTATTTATCTATATCTTATATATTATAAGAACCACCTACTGCGTATTTATCTATATCTTATATATTAATAATTCTTATAAATCAACAAGCCCCCCTAGTCTTATAAAATGGACAACGAAATCTTAATTCTTGCAGACCCTAAGGGAAATGCATGGGCTTTTGCACATAGAGTCTACCAAAAATTAAACTCTAATTCAAAAAGAGAAAGAAAATATAGTTTAGGAGAAGTTGAAATAAAAAAATTTAATGATGGAGAAATTTTTGTAAAAATTAATGCAAATACAAGGAAAAAAACATGTTATTTTATCCATGATTCTTCAATGCCACCACAAGATTGGCTAGTTTCATTAGCTCAGATAAACGATGCACTAATGAGAAGTTCTGCTGGAAAAATATGTAATGTCTTACCTTATATGAAGTACAGTAGACAAGATAGAATGACAGAGCCAAGAACCCCAATAAGTGCAAGTGTTGTAGCTAATTTAATTAATTTATCAGCATATAGGATAATAACAACAGATTTACATAATCCTGCAACAACAAGTTCTTATAAAATTCCTTTTGATAATCTAAAAGCCTATCCTGTTATTATTTTTTATTTAAAAGAAAAACATTCTGAGTTTTTAGAAAATGCAGTAATTGTTGCTCCAGATGTAGGAAGTGCAGAAAGAGTAAAAAGTTATGCAAAAAGATTAAATTTAAATGTAGCAATAGCACATAAAACAAGAAAAGAGGCAGGAGTTATAGGAGACATGAATATTATTGGAGAGGTTGAAGGAAAAAATATTATTTTAGTTGATGATATGATTGATACTGCAGGGACATTATGTAAAGCTGCAGGAGTTTTAAAACAAAAAGGAGCTAAGAAAATTTTTGCTTGTGCAACTCATGGAATTTTTAGTAAAGATGCTAAAGAAAAAATACAAGCTTCATCATTAGATAAGGTTTTTATAACAGATTCAATCCCCCAGAAAACTCAAGGAAAAATAGAAATCATAAGTTTAACAAATTTATTTGCAGAAACAATTTTTAGAATAAGTCATGGAATTTCTGTAAGTGAGTTGTTTGAGTAAGAAAACTAATCTCATAAAAATAATTCTCAATATCTTATTAAAAATAAAGATATGCAGATGACAAGATTAAGCTTAACAAATCTTCTTCAAAACTCTAAGTTTTATAGAGATATAAGTTAAATCATAAAATATATAAACTCAGAAGCCCTTTCCATAATACAATCAAAAAATTTGTTAAACACAAATTTTAGGATTTCCAAAATATTAAGGATATTTTAAAAATGCCTGCAAAATTAGATAGATGCGTGAAAGCTGTTGAAAAAAAGATAAAAAAAGGAGAAATTCCTAAAACCTATAAAGAAGGCGGAAAAAGGAAAAAAACAAATGCTTGGGCTATTTGCAAAGCAGCTTTAGATAAAAAAAAGTGATTTCCTTAGTATCTTATTTCATCTTAAAGCTATACACTTCTCATCTTCAAAACTCTAAGTTTTATAGAAATATTGATTAAAGAAATGATTATTTAAGTTTAAGCACAAAAATATCTTCTATAGTGCTGTTTCTATACTTTTCCCTATTAGTTTTTTTTAAATAAGCTAAATGCCTATTTTCAGCATCATAAAGCAAATCCTTAGCACTATATTTTTCATTTGGATAATTCTCTATTTCAATGCCACTAACTTCTGTATTAAACTTCTTACAAGCCACAAGAACAGTTACATGATTTTTTGGGGGTTCACCATATTTTGAAAAAACTCTTGCTATATTTGAAGAGCTCAACCAAGGAAACTTATTACGACATAAAAACATTAAAGCACGCCTATTTGCTGCAATTTCCATTGATTTTAAATTAGATTTTACAATCTCTATTGTAACATTATTTTCTGCTTTCATTATCCCATGAATTTCTCTTAAAAAATATGCTAATTTTGTTCTTTTTTCTAGTTTTTCTATATCAACATCCCATAAGTTAGTATAAAATTGTATATCATCTAATAATTCTTTAGGGTTTAATTTTATTTTTCTCTCAACTTTCTTCATTGTCTTAAAAAGTGATTTTTGCATGTTTTGGTAAAGTTTTATTTCTGCTAATAATTTTTCTTCTAAATCAGTTACTGGTTTTATTTTATTAATTCTTAAAACTTTTTTAGACCCTATTCCACCATTACAATCCCTAAGATAATCATCACTTAACTCTCTAAAATCAGTCCAAATCCCTAAAACATTTATTAATTCTCTTATAACACTAGTTTTACCACCAGATAAATCCTCACTTAATCTCATTTCAACCCCTCCTTCTCCCTTATTTAGTATTTTTAATATCATACCTTTAGGAACTTCATATTTTTGAGTATCTGGTTTCAGAGTCTTAGGATTATAATATCCTGTTTTTCTTAGAATTTCTACTTCTACAACTGGGTTTTTGTGATTTAATACTTTATTAACTTCCCCTAATTCTCTAATTTCTCTTAACTTATTTAAAGTACTAAGAAACAATTCTATCTCTTGCATTCCTTTATCTCCTTCCCCAGTTATTGTTAATTGAATTGGAACCGCAGGCTCATATCTAATATTTCCAAGAATTTTGGCTGTATTTTCTTTTATTTGGTTTTGCTCTAACTCATTTAATACATCTTTTTCTTCAACCATTTTTATTTTTAGAAATTATCTTGGCTTTAATCTTTGAGGTTCTGCTTTCAAATCATGTTTTTTAGGGAAAATACTGCGATTTGGCAGATTAAAAAATTCCTTAAGTCCTTTATAAAAAAAGAAAATATCAATTGGGGAAGTAGTTTCTCCTTGACCCCTATGCATACCTAATAAAGGCACAATCCAATCAATGCCTTCTGCAGCAAATAAAGGGCCATGAATTGCATTGCATCCTGGAATTCTTTCTTCTGAATGTCCCATGGTTCCAATTAGATAAGGGATTCCTTTTTCATCAAATAAATTACTAAACCCTTGAAGGGCCCTCGGAGAGGGAGTATAACTTTTCCAACGATCTTCATCTCCTGATTGTCTAGTAATACCAATTCCTGAATTTAAATAAAAAGAATCATAAGGGTCATGAAGTTCAGGATTACAAGCATGAGTTGCTTCAGAAACATCTCCCCAAATACTAATACTATTAGTTAAAAGGCCACGATAATGAGCTCCAAGACTATCTCCCCTCATTTCAGCAACAGCAGGTACAACAACTTCTGATATAAAATTTCCAGTTACTGCAGCCCTTCCCTCATCACCTATTTCTTCTCCTGGATGTAATTGTAAAAAACAAGTATAGGTGGGATTTTCAAGTTTAGAAAAAGCATACAAAGAAGGAAATGCACAAGCCAAATCATCTTGCCCAAATGAACAAATATTAGAAGAATTTACCCCAGTCCTTTCTGGTTTTTTTGAATGAAAAAAAGTCGTTTGCCCTTTCTTAAAATCACTTTCAGTTACTCCAAATCCCTTATAAAACATTTCAAGTGCTCCCCAAAGAGCAGTCTTACAAGGATAAGCCTTTTTTGAATAAGGTTTAGATCCAATAATAACTTTAAGTTGTTTTCTTGTTAAATCTTCCTTGTCATCTAAGTGTTTACTTTCATTAGGAATACTAAATCGTGGTTCACCATCCCTATCTCCTATTACAAATTCTATAGGTTTACATCCATTTTTACTTGCATATCCTTTAAAATGCATAGCTAAAGGAACACTAAACCAATTTGAAGAAACAAAATCCCCATAAGGCTCTGCTAACATATATGCAATTCCGTTTTCTTGCTTAAAAGATCCTTTTCCTTTAACATATGGTGAATCTGTATGTGCAAAAATAAAATTAACCCCTTCTTTAAATTTCTTTTTTCCTAATTGACAAGCAATAACACAATCTTCTTGAAAAGTTAGATAAAATTTATCTCCTGCAACCCAATCTAAATCAGAACCCCTATCTAACATTTCTCCTATATCACTACCGCATGTTAATTCTCCAAGAGATTGAAACCCATGAGCTTCAAGAAAATTAATAGCATACCTTGTTCTTTGAGGAACAGCCCTATTACTTAAACTTTCAAAATATTTTTTTTCAAATCTAGCAAAATCTTTTTCATCACCTTTTTTCAAAAATTCCCAAGAGGATTTTCTAAGCCCATGATAATCCCCACGATGAATAATTTTATTACTTATAAAAGGGGGGGAAGTGATTATTTTATTTAAATTTTTTTTCTTTGGCATCTTAATCCATCCCTGGATAACCCATTCCAGTTCCTGTAGGTGAACCACCACTTTTAGAAGCTAAAACATCATCAATTCTAAGAATCATTACAGCAACTTCTGTTGCAGAAGATATTGCCTGCATCTTAATTTTCATAGGTTCAATAATGCCTTCTTCTAAAGAATTTTCAATCTTATTTTTCAAAATATTAATTCCTGCATATTTTTCCCCATTATCATGCCTTGATTTTAATCCAGTTAAAACATCAATAGGATCTAAACCTGCATTTTCAGCTAATGTTGATGGAACAAATTCAAGAGCACTTGCAAATTCTTGAACAGCTAATTGCTCTCTTCCAGAAAGAGTATTTGCAAACTGCCTCAACATTTTAGAAAGCTCGATTTCAATAGCTCCAGCACCTGCAACAATTCTTTTATTTTTAATAACAGAAGCTACATCTCCTAAACCATCTTTTAAAGCTCTTTCCATTTCATCTATAATATGTTCACTTCCTCCATGGATTAAAATAGTTAAAGCCTTAGGATTTTCACAACCACTAACATAAGTCATTGATTCTTCCCCTTGTTTTATTTCCTCAACTATTTGAGCCCTTCCTAGCTCTCTTTCATTTAATTCATTTAAATTACTTATTATTTTACCACTAGTAGCACGAGCTAAACTTTCTATATCTGATTTAGCAACTCTTCTACAAGCATAAATATTTTCTTTAGCTAAATAATATTGAACAACATCATCAATCCCTTTTTGACAAAAAATAACATTTGCTCCAGAAGATTTAACTTTTTCCACAATCTTTTTCAAAGTGTCTTCTTCCCTATTAATAAAATCTTGAAGTTGTTCTGGATTAGTGACTGAAATTTTAGCTTCTGCTTCAGGATTTTTTAATTCTAAAGCATCTGATATTAAAGCAATCTTTGCACTTTGAACTTTTTGAGGCATGTCAATTGAAACTCTTTCTTTATCAATAACAATACCTTTAATCAATTCTGTATTTTCAACACCATTACTCTTGTTTTTTATAATCTTAATATTATCTAAACTAACATTTCCATTTTCCTGTACTTGCTTAATTGATTCAACAATTATTTCTGAAAATTTTTCTTTTACACTTTCTGCTCCTTTCCCAGTCATAGCAGTCATAGCAATATATTTTAAAACATCTTCTTTATCAGGAGTTGTTTCAACACTTAATTCTTTTAAAAATTGTTTTGCTTTTTCAGAAGCTAAATTATAACCTTTTGTTATAACTGTTGGATGTATTTTCATATCCAACAATTTCTCAGCATTTTCAAGCAATTTTCCAGCAAGCATTACAGCAGTTGTTGTTCCATCTCCTACCTCACTTTCTTGAGTTTTAGCAATCTCAACCATCATTTTAGCAGCAGGATGCTCAATTTGCATTTCATCTAAAATAGTAACTCCATCATTAGTAACAGTAATATCTCCAATAGCATCAACTAACATCTTATCCATACCTTTAGGCCCTAAGGTAGTTTTAACAGCATCAGCAACAAGCTTAGCAGCTAAAATATTATTTCTCTGAGCATCTTTGCCCATTGTTCTTTCAGTATTTTCAGGCAATATAAAAATTGGTTGTTTTTCTGTCATTTTGAATTCATTATAGTAAAATTAGCGTTTGTTTTTCTTTTTATATAATTACGAATAACACCAAATCGTTTTTTGTCATTTCCAACCATGCAAAACCCGCGATTACTAACTATAATCATAGTCCCCCTATTATAATAAACATCTATTAATGCCTCCATTTGGTCAACAAATTCATAATTCTTATTTGTTTCAGAAGCTATCAAAAATTTTCTTCTAAAATCAGAACAAAATTTATCTTTTTCGTCTAATACATAAACTCCACTTACCATACTTAATTCAACAACCAACCCATTTTTAAACATTAATAAGAAAAGATATATATTCTCTAAGATATATATTAAAAGATAATAGTTAATTATAAAAATAAAAGGGCATTATAATTAATATCTTATAAACACAGAAAAATATAAAGATGAAAAGCTTAATCTTCTCATCTACACAACTTAAAAACCCATAAAGATCTAAGTTAAAATTAAACAAAACAACAAAAATGAAAATTGGTGTAAAAGTAGGAGACATAATGACAAGAAACTTTGTATCTGCAAAGCCAGATATATCTGTGATAAATGCTGTCAAACTAATGGTTAAAAAAAGAGTTGGAAGCTTACTTTTAGTTGAAAATGAAGTTTTAAAAGGAATTCTTACAGAAAAAGATGTAATGTGGGCATTAAGCAAAAAATCTAAAAAAGATTTAGCAGATATTCAAGCAAATAATATTTGTGCTAAAAAAATAATAACAATAAAGCCTTCTACAGATATTTATGATGCAATGAGATTAATGAAAAAAAAGAAATTTAGAAGATTACCTGTAACTATTAAAAAAAAGGTTATAGGTTATTTAACCTTAAAAGACCTTTTAAGAATACAGCCAGAATTATTTGAGATTTCTCAAGAAGGCTACACTATAAAAGAACAAGCAGAAAAACTAAAAAGAAAACAAGCAGGAGAGCAATTTAAAGAAGGGCTTTGTGAAGAATGTGGTAATTTTGACATAATTTATAATCAAGATGGAAAACTAATTTGCATTACTTGTAGAGAAGCAATGTAAAGAAACCAAACAATTTTTAAATAAGAGTTTTCTTAATATTATATAAATATCAGTATCTTATAAGCATAGGGATGCAGATGAGAAGAGAGGGTTACGGAAGGGATGTGCCTTTGCCACTCATAACAGAACTTAAAGATTTATAGAGATATTAATAAAAATTCCAGAATAAAAAACATGGCAGAAAAAGACACAGTATTTAAAGGAAAAATTAAACAAGAAGGAATATTTAATTTCAATGATTTTTATAGCTTTGCTTATAAATGGTTAAAAGACGAAGGATATAAAGTAGTTGAAAAATCTTATGGTGAAAAAGTAATGGGAGATGCAAAAGAACTATTAATAATTTGGGAAGCTAAAAAGAAGGTTTCTGATTATTTCAAGTTTACAATAAATATAACTTGGTTAATATTAAATATGAAAAAAGTAAAAGTTAAAAGAGATAACAAAGAAATAAACATGAACTCAGGAACAGTTGAGCTAAGATTTCAAGCAGTTTTAGTAAAAGATTATGAAAGCAGATGGGAAGATCAGCCAATTTGGAAATTTCTAAGAGGAGTTTATGATAGATACATAATTAAAAGCAGAATCAACCAATATGAAGATGATTTAGGAGATGAATTAGATGAACTTATTGCTCAAGCTAAATCTTTTTTAGTAGTTGAAGGAAAGAGATGATTTTTTTGTTGATATTTTCTTTTTATCTTAAAAATTTAAGGCTATGTAGATGATTGACTTAGATTACTCATAATAAAACTTAAAGAAGTAATAAGATTCTAGTTTATGAAACACCATAATTACTATAATATCAATCAAAAACCAATAATATATTTTAGTCTAAATAAATCTTTATATACAATTCTTTTATTAAATCCTTATAAAAAATGAGAAAAAAACCTCTTTTAATTGTAATTATAGTATTTTCTCTTTTACTGACATTAGTTTCAGCAATAGATTTAGATATTAGTTCAAAGCCTATTTCAAATATAGCAATCTTAGATTTAGATGAACCAGCCATCTTTGAACTAACAATAAGAAATTTAGGAGAAACAGAAAGTTTTGAGATTTATTCACTAGTTGGAGTAGATATTTCTCCAGAAGAAAAATTTACTATATTTTCTGGAGAAACTAAAAAAATTCAAATTATGGCAATGCCTCAAGATTCAAAACCAAAAGGCTTTTCCACCTTTGAATACAGAATCAAAAACTCTTTAAATGAAATCCAAAAAGAGAGTTTAACTATAAATATTGTTGATTTAGGAGGGGCTTTTTCTATCACTTCTGAAAATATAAATCCAAAAGCAGAGCAAACAAAAATTTTAATTCAAAACAAAGCAAACATAAATTTTAATCTTGAACTAATTATGAATTCTGCATTTTTTGATTTTGAAACAAGCTTATTCTTAAACCCAAAAGAAACAAAAGAAATTGCAATACCTCTTGATAAAGAAAAACTAAAAAGGTTAGATGCTGGAACATACTTACTTAATACTCGAATAAAAACACAAGGAAAAACAGGAGAAGTTGAATCTATAATTAAATTTTTAGAGCAAGAAGATATTGAAACAACAGAAACAGCTGAAGGAGTAATTATAAAAAGACAAGAAATTGTTAAAAAAAATCTTGGCAATGTTCGTAAAACTATAACTATAAGTTCTGAAAAAAACATAGTCTCTTACTTATTCACAACATTAAATATACCCCCAACAAAAACAAAA
The DNA here is from genome assembly GCA_017609915.1 of Candidatus Pacearchaeota archaeon. Classification (GTDB taxonomy): domain Archaea; phylum Nanobdellota; class Nanobdellia; order Pacearchaeales; family GW2011-AR1; genus ARS1285. The sequence goes on along the minus strand of JAFCDA010000003.1, from coordinate 7,324 downwards.
ATAAAAGGTTTTACAATGAATTATTATTGGGATAAAGAACTTATTCCAAATGAAGAGTTTAAAATAATTATAAAAACTAATTGGTTTTTCCCATTAATTATAATAATCTTAATAATTGGTTTGTTTGTGTTAATTAAAAAATCTGTAGAAACAGATTTAATGTTAAGAAAAAGAGTTTCTTTTATTAAAACAAGAGGAGGACAATTTGCATTAAAAGTAAGTTTAAGAATAAAATCTAAAAAATTCATTGAAAGAATTAATGTCATAGATAAACTACCTCCCTTAGTTCATTTATATGAAAGATATGGTTTAATAGGGCCTGATAAAATTGATTTAAAAAATAGAAGAATGGAATGGAATGTTCCATCATTAAATAAAGATGAAGAAAGATTATTTACCTATATTATTTATTCAAAAATAGGGATTATTGGTAAGTTTGAGCTTCCTTCTGCAAAAGCAGTTTATGAAAAACAAGGAAAAATCAAAGAAACAACTTCTAACAGAAGTTTTTTCATAAATGAGCCTAAGAAGTGAAATCCCTCAGGCAGGAGTCGAACCTACGTCATTCGGTCTACAGCCGAAGGTAATAACCGTTATACGACTGAGGGTTAATTGAATAGAGAATTAAGTGTTTTTAAAGTTTATTAGAAAGTATTTCCTTAGTATCTCTTCTTACATTAAAGATATGCACTTCTCTTCTTCAAAGCTTTAAGATTATAAAAATATTAATATTTTATCTTTTTTCTACAGTAAAACCACATTCAGAACATTTCCATTTCTCAAAAACATCTTCTTGATATGAAAAAGGCAATAAATAACCTTGTTTACATTTTGGACATCTTGGAAAAATACATGCTTTATCTTCTTTTTCTATTTCTTCCATTTTAATATAGAATATACTTAGTTTATAAATTAAATTATTATATGAATGACCTCTTATCAATCTTTATAAATTAAAATATAGAATTAATTTCTAAGCTGAACCTAAACAAGCACCTTCAGAACAGCCATAAGGACAGCCCTGAGACGAAAATTTACAAATAACTTCTGATCCAGAGTCATCACAATAAGCTTCATTTAACCAATCTCCTCCACCACAATTATCTACTATTGTTTTGCTTTTATCATCACACATTCCTTTTTCATAGTAATTAATACCCTTATCAGAATCTGTGCATGAACAATCTTCTGCACAATTTTCTTTATTTTCATTAACAATATCACAAACAGTATTACCACAATAATTCTCAGCGCTATAAGAATTATATTCTTCTAAAACATCTTCTGCAGTTAATGCATAATTCCAAATTTTAAATTCATCAATTTTTCCATCAAAAAGATATTGTATCTCTCTGCTTGTACCAATTACTAGATCATTTTTTCTTTTTACATAATCTATTTTTCCTTCATAATCTTTAATCCCTTGAGTGACTCCATCCTTATATAACTCAAGTCTTCCCTTTCCTACACTCATTAACCAAAAATGCCAAGAATTATCTGTAACAGACGATTTTACTGCAAACTCCTGATTTACAGGAGTAGTTATTGCTGCTTTAAGTTTTCCTGCACTAAACTCCATTACATAAGAAAACTCTTCAGGAGGACTAAACAATATTCCCTTTCCAATCCCTCCTTGATAAATCGCAGAAGGATCATTAAGTTTTGCCCAAAATGAAAGGGTAAACTCTTGTAAATCTAAACCTTCTTTATTTCCAATCAATATATACTCTCCTCCTTTATTAAAATCTAAAGCTTGTCCTTCTCTTCCATAATCATATTTTATCATATAAGGAAAATCTACTGCATCATACCCATTACCAGTTATATCTTCAACATTATTTTCAAAACTATAATGAGCAAGCAATCCTTTTTCAGAAATAACATTTCCAGTAATTTTATCAAAAAACCCAAAACTTACACTAATAACAACTATTATTGCAACTAAAAAAACTAAATAAACCACGACCTTTCTTTTTTCCATATATATTTATGAAAAAACAAGTATTTAAATTTATTGAAAAAAGATATTTTGAGCATAAAAAAACATAATACAAACCTTTAAAAACTAAGAGAATTATGCCTTTATAATTAAATATAAATTTGTTTAAAAAAATGGAAGAAGAAACACAAACACAAGAAGAAACTAGTGAAGCAGAATCTTCAGAAGAAGAAAAACCTGCAGAAGAAGCAGAATCTTCAGAAGAAGAAAAACCTGCAGAAGAAGCAGAATCTTCAGAAGAAAGTTCTGAATAATTTTTATTTTTTATTTATTTTATACTTTTTCTTTTTTATTTATTTTGTTAAAACTATAACCTTTAGAATTTAGTATTATATTAGGTTAACCAATATCTCTTATCATAATGCCATACAATCAGAATTAAAAAAACTCATCTACATAACTCAAAGATTTATAGATATAAATTCCTCAATATTCTATTACATCTTTAAGAGTTGGCTACCTTGATTAAGCTATTCACAACATAACTTAAAAGTTTCTTAAGATATTAGTTTAAGAATTAAAATTAGTTTTAGCAATATTATTTTTTTCATCAATTTCTTTTATTAAATTCTTCCCATCTATTACAAATCTAATTTCATCAGGATTTTTATGAATTAATTTAAGGTTTTGAATTTCTACTTTCATTCCTGCACCAAAAGATAAATCATCTAAATCAAATGTTTTTACTAATTTTCCATCATCTAAAACATCAAAACTAGCATCTCTTGCACTACTTGACCCAGAGTTCTTAACAGTTAAATTAAAATCTAAATATCTTCCTTTTTTAGTTACACTAAGATTTTTAAAATATAAATCAGGCAAATTTTCTTCTGAATATAACTCCTTTAAAGTATCAATTATAGATTCATCTAATTTTTGGTCGCAAGAATTTAGATAAGGGTACATTAAACTTTTTTCATCTGCAGAATGATCAAAACCAAAAACATGTGTTAATTCATGTAATTCAATATTTGGCCAATCACACTTATAAAAATCATGAGGATTTTTATGTAAAAGAATTACTCCATCTGTGATTACATTATATCTTCCAGTTTGGATAATTTCTCTTGCTCCACCTTCTCCTGCTACAAAATAATCACCAGGAGTTTGTTTTGTATATTCAGAACAAAGAACATCAATATCTGGAGAAGCATAAACTTCATAAAATTCAATCAAACCAACCTTAGTAGAAAGCTCATTAAATGCAGAAACAGCCCGATCTTTTTTACTTTCATCACAAAAAGGATCTATTTTATAAGAAATATGCTTATGGTTAAACTTCATATTTGGATAAAATTGCTCAGCTTCCCCAAGCCCTTCTAGCTCTGGTAAGTTTTTAATATCTAAATCAAGACCTTGCATGCCAAAAGGGAAATTTAAATAAATAAAATAGATCATTACTGACAAGATAATTAAAATAAGAAAAGTTAAAATTGATTCTAAAATCTTATTTAACCAAGATTTTCCAGATTCTTTAATTTTACCTTTAACAATTTTATCTTTCATCTTAACCTCTTTTAGCTCTTAAAGAAATATAATTATATAAAGTTAATTAAAAGATAAAAACGCCCGCACCGGGAATCGAACCCGGGGCTGGGCCGCGACAGGGCCCTATGTTGCCACTACACTATGCGGGCATAATGTATTAATTATTGGAATTTTCTTGTGTTTTTAAAACTTACCATAATAAACCTATAAATATCTTTATAAGAATACAGCTAATCAATCAAAAGATTAAGCTATTCATCTACAAAACTCAAGGTTTATAAAGATTCCAGATAAAAACTAAGAATGAGAAAACCAGAACTATTATCACCTGCAGGAGATTTTCAATGCTTAGTAGCAGCTATAAATGCAGGGGCAGATGCTGTTTATTTCGGCCTTCAGGAGTTTAATATGCGCGCAAGAGCTAAAAACTTCACAATTAAAGATTTGCCAAAAATACAAAAAATCTGTAGAAAAAGAAGAATCAAAAAATACCTAACACTTAACACAATCATCTACGATAAAGAATTAAAAACAATTGAAAAAATAATCAAAAAAGCAAAACCCTATATTAATGCAATAATCTGTTCTGACATTTCTGTCATGATGTTATGTAAAAAACATAATATTGATTTTCATATATCTACTCAATGTTCTGTTTCAAACTCCAAAACAGCTGAATTTTATAAAAAATTAGGAGCAAAAAGAATAGTTCTTGCAAGAGAATTAAATCTAAAACAAATTAAGAAAATATCAAAAATAATTCCTGTTGAGATTTTTATTCATGGTGCAATGTGTGTTTCAGTTTCAGGCAGATGTTTTACTTCTCAATTTTTATTTAATCAATCTGCAAATAGAGGAGCATGTATTCAACCTTGCAGAAGACCTTACAAAATATATCATATAAAAGATAATCAAGAACAAGAATTAAAAATCCAAAACAAACATGTTCTTTCTGCAAAAGATTTGTGTGCACTCCCATTTATAAACAAATTAAAAAAAGCAAATATTTCTGCATTTAAAATCGAAGGTAGAAATAAAGAACCAGAGTATGTTAGTACAGTAACAAGAGTTTATAGAAAAGCTATTGATAAAAAATTAACAAAACAAGAAATAAAAGCAGGAATAGAACAATTAAAAAAAGTTTACAACAAAGGATTTTCATCTGGATTTCTTTTTAAAACTCCAACCTCAGATGATTTTTCAAAAACAGAACATAGCTCAGCAACTCAATCAAAAAGATTTATTGGAAAAATTACTTATTATTATCCTAAATTAAAAGTAGGCTTACTTAAATTAAACACTGGAACATTAAAATTAGGTGATGAAATTCTTATTATTGGAAAAACAACAGGATTATTAAAACATAAAATAAAAAGCATGGAAATCAAAAACAAACAAGTTAAACAAGTAAAAAAAGCCCAAGATGTTGCAATCAAACTCCCTTTATGCAGAAAAAATGATGATGTTTATAAAATAATAAAAAAGAAAATTAATTCTAAATTTATTCTGGCAGGTTAGTTCTTAAAAAGTTTGCAAGTGTCGATTTATGTTCAGCTGATGTTTGCAACCTTTCAGCTAATTTTTCAGCTTCAATTTTGTTTAATTCCATATACCAAGAATTATCAGAACTCACTTCTTTGCCTTCTTGGTTCAAAACCATAGAACCATTTACAACATAAGCACTATGCCCCTCATGAGCATCAGCACGAACATATAATTTTCCTTGTTTAAGTCCCTCAAATCTTACAGATCCTTCAGGTTTTGTTCCTCCAGTTGACATATTTTCACATAGTTAATTATGTTTTTAAATATTTATATGATTTAATAAATAAGATTGTTAAGAAGTGATTAAGTATGCTCTTCTAAAAAATCTGCTAAATCAATTTGCCTTTTACCCTCTTTCCTTGACATATTGGCTAAGGCTATCTTTTCTACTTTAGGCAATCTACGATAGTTTTCATTAGTAGGAGCTAGATTCCCCTCCATATCTTTAAGCACTCCTTTTTTATCTGCGATAAGAACACAACTCCCCATAACCCCTGCCTCAGGAACATATATCTCTCCAGGATGATATTTAGATTTTTTGGCCATACTCCTCCTTATCTAAGTCCATTTTTAAAGATTTCTATATTCAAAAAATATATCAAAAACCACAAATTCTTTTAAATCTATTATTCTTCAAATAATTAATAAATACTAATATCTTATAAAAATAATAAACATTAGGCTACTCATCAACTCAGCTTAAAGATTCATAAAGATATAAATAAAAAATCAGTATCTATCAGATTCCAGTTAAAAAATAAAAACAATAAAAAAAATGAATATAAAAAGAGTGAAACAAGGTGCACGAATAACTCTTTACAATGGGATTTATATGATCTTATTTGGGATTTTTTATATAGTTTTTATAAAATTTAACATGGAGTATAATTTTAATGCTATTTCAGAGCTTTGGGGATTTTTTGCAAAATTTAACCCAGCAATTTCATACTTATTTTATTTATTTAATGTTATTATTGGACTTTTTTTAATATCTAGCGGAGTCACTACTATTTATCTTTCAGACTTTATTCTTAAAAGAAAAGAGAAAATGACTTGGGCGATTTTATTTTCATCAGGAATTATCAGTTGGGGGGGATTATTAATTATTTCAGTTCTCTTTAAAAATCCTTTACTAATGGCTTTAAGTTTTATTGGCTGGCTTATTTTTATTATTGGTATGTTATTACCAATAAAATATTATTTAGAAAAAAGTTATAGGGAGTATTAAAAATATTTAAAAAACATGGATGATCTTTTTTATTTCTTTCCAAAACAAGGATTATTCCTTATTGATACTTGTGCCTTAAGTTTAGATCCTTATTCACGAAACAAAAGAGGCTATAAAATAGAGGATCTAAATATAAAAAATTTAGCTTTGCGTTCTAAAAGACTAGATTTCCTTATAAACAAACTTTCAAACACTCAAAATTGGAAAACAATCCCAGAAGTTATTCAAGAATATATTTCTATGATAAATAATCAGGATAAATTATTAAATCATATAAGAACAACTAAAAGAGCTAATCAAGTTAGTGCATTAGCAAATTTAATAGGCAGAGAAGAGGAAATCCTTGAACTATTAAAGGAGCCAGACAGAAATATAATAAATAGCTTTAATGAAAAAGAAAAGAAGACAATAGAACATAAACTCCTTCCATATGTTAATAAAATTTTTAAAAAGAAAAAAGGAAAGACTAATGAAGAAAATACGGATTGCAAAATTATATCTCATGCCCTTCTTAATGCAAGAAAACAAAAAACAAGTATTTTTTCTAATGATGATTCCTTGTTAGCAACTTTTACTCATTGTTCTTTAGATTCAAGAGCAGAACTAGAACTAACTTATGTGATAGTAGAAAAATATGAAGGAACAATTCCTACTAAAGAATATGTCAGGTCTCCAGAGTATAGAAAATGTAGTAATCAATAATCTTCCCACAACACCAAACAATTATCTTTTGCAAACTTTTCAGCTTTGAGTATTTTATCTTTATATTTCAAATCTTCAATAATAAATGCCTTAGCTAATCCTTGTTCTAAAAGTTCAATATTAATCAATCTATTATCATAAAAAACATATCTTAACTTTCTTTTATATTTCCCCAAATCTTCCCAATCTCTTAAAACTTCAACCTCCTTATTTTCAACTTGTTTTAGAAAATCTTTTGCTTCTTGATAATATTCTTCTCCTTTTTCAGGAGTATCAATACCCAAAAGCCGTATAGTATCATTATTACAAACTAAAGTATCTCCATCAATAACTCTAGTAACAAAACATTTTTCTTTTTCATA
>JAFCDA010000013.1 GCA_017609915.1 Candidatus Pacearchaeota archaeon | reverse complement strand
CCCCCAACTAAATTATCATCCATGTCTCTTATTTCTATATGTAAAGGGATATTAGTATTACTTCTAAATTCATAAGGAAATTTACATTCATCTTCATGACCTTCTCCAAAATCATAAATTAAAGAGTTTAAAGTAATATTAACAATATAACCCGCAGATGCATGAGCATTACTTATGTCACTTAATAAAAGAACATTATTAGTTCCTGTACAAGTGTGAACTCCACTACACTCTAAAGCTCCTACTCCAAAAATATCTTCACAACAAATATCATAAGTATAAGCAGTATCATTCCATAAAGCACCATGAGAATTATCAGATGAAAAAAGTTTCATGATTATATCATCTGGATTTGCTGAACAATCTCCAGCACACACTACACCAATTAAAAATATTCCAAATATTAAACTAAAAACTACAAAAATCAATAACTTCTCATTCTCTTTTTTCATACTATATTAACAGGAAATAAGTTTATAAATATTGTCAATAATTTTATTTTTACAAGGAATCTTTAAGTTTAATAATTTTGTTATATGAGTTCTTTTTGCTAATCTCAGTAGGACATATCTTCCTATGCTTATAGAAATACCAGTTAATCAACAAAACCTATTTAAACATTAAAACATTATTAATAATATAAAAAGATGGTAACAATTAATATCCAAAAAAAAGACCTCTGGCTTTTATCAGCTATCATGATTTTCTTAATAGGTATTACTTATATTATAGCATATAATCCTACAGGAACAGGAGGAACTCCTTCTGTCATGGGTCATAGTGCTGATGAGATTGAAGGCGGTGGAGGCGGAGAAACTTATGACAGTGGATGGTTTGCTTGTACCCCAGGCGGAACATATGTTATAAACCATAATCTTAATAGTGATAAGGTTATATTTCAAGTTTTATTTTCAACATCATCAAGTGGCTCGAATGCTGTAACTCAATATGCATCTCATGATCATTCACATGGAGATTTTAGTCATGCGATTGGTGCAATGGTAAAACCTACATCATTAAATTCATGTACTGTACAAGCAGGAAATTCTTATGCAGGTTATATTTTTAGTAGTAGTGGTGCTGGCACTAAAACAGCATCTGGTTATTATCGCCTTCTTGCAATAAAATCTTAAAATAAATAATCTAATCCTTATTCTTTTCTCAAATTTTCTTCACCAAACAAAAAACCTCAGTTTTTTAGGACCATAATCATCTAAAGTTGAAGTAATAACAATTTCAGTAACATAAACTTCTTTATCATTAGGTGTTAAAACAGAACTACAAATACTATCTAATTCACATATTTCAACAGTATAATTCCAAGTAGTAGGAACCATATCAGATATTGCATTATTTATTTCTGCATTATTTCCAGTTAAAACATAAGTTCTTAAACCATTATTTTTACTTATAATATTAAGAACCTGTCTTTGTGTTTCATAAATTCTTTCATCTGCATCAAATCCATAATTTTGTCTTGATAAAACAACTAAAACAACACCCATAACAATTAAAATTGCTATAATTGCTTCAACAATTCTCAACCATGCTTTTATATCTTTTTTTTGCATTTTTCTATTTCCTTTTATTTCTTCTATATCTTATAATCTATCAGCTTTATTATCTGAGTAACTTATCTCTCATCTTCATTTATCTCTCTGCTTGCAAGATATTAATATTTTGTTTTCACCAAACCCTGATATTTAATATTAATTCATTAATGTTTCCAAAAGAGTCTATTACTCTTAAGGGAATATTTTTTGATTCTACATTTACTCCTGAAGGAGGATTTTTTGAAACACTTAATGCTGTAATTTCTCCACCACCAATATTTTTAAAACTAAATGAAAAATCTTTGGAAGTTCCTAATTTAGATTTTAATCCAGAATAACCTGTATCATAGTCTTGTTTTAAAGAGATAATCTTATCCCAAACAATCATTTTTTCTTTGGAATAAACTCCCAGAGTATAAGAATTAAATTGACAAGTTTTAGTTCCTACACTAAAATCATCTGAAAAATAAAGATTACATTTTTTTGGATCTAAAGTTTCCTGAACTTCTATAAAATTGTTTCCATATTCTAATGGAAAATCATAATTTCCTATACCATCTCCTCCTATAACTGATAATTTTCCAATTTCAGAACTTATTTCTGCAATAATGTTTTTTTGAATATCATCTATAACAGAAATTCCTCCTCCAGTTTTTGTAAAAGGATTTAAAAATATGAAAATAAATATTAATGCTCCAATAAAGATTACAAATGAGAGCATCATTTCAACATGCGATTGTGCTTTATTGTTTTTCATTTTTTTATATCTTCTTATCTCTTTAAGTTATGTTCTTCTGTTCTTAATCTTATCATCTTCATATTTTTGTCACCATCTTTTTCTAAAAGACGGTCTTATCAAATTCTAGTTTTCTTAACCAATAAACAGTTTGGCTCCTGTTCCGATTAATACAGCTAATAATATTAAGATAAATGAATGTTTTAAACCTGCCTTAATTTTTCCTTCAGAAAGTTTTCCAATAACTAGTCCTGCAAAAAATCCTTGTACAATCAAAAGAACAAGGAAAGGTCTTGCTAATTGTTCAGGAGTTGCTTTTTCTCCACCCATACCTAATAATCCTCCAAAACCCACACCATATTCACTTGATTGTGTTTCTCCTAATGTTTCTCCTAATCCAGAAGCAATAGGCAATATTTTAAATTGCATAACTAACATAATCACAATAAAAATAAGAAATATAATATATCCTTGAACAATTAAATTATACATAGCAGCACTTCGTTCTTTTCTTAATTTTTCAATTTGAGCAACAGATTTTGCAACAGAATCTAAAACATCTTCTATTCTTCCTCCTGCTTTTTCAGATTCACTAATAATAGTTACTGCTCGTGTTATTGTCTGGCTTTTAATGTCTCTTGCAAAAGTTTCTAAAGAAGTTTTAACAGGAATTCCTAATGAGATTTGGTTTGCAAGTTTTTGAATATACGGGCTTAAACTACCATAATCTTTTGATCTAATATTTAAAATACTTCTGCTTATTGGAGTTCCGGCTTTAACACTTTCAACTAAATTTCTTGAAAATTCTAAAAACATTTCCTCTTTTTCTCTTGAAGCACTTGATTCTACAATTAAAGATATAAAAAAAGGTAAACCTGCTATAACAAATGAAATTCCTAAAAGAAAATAAAAAATATCACTTTCTCTAAGAAAAATAAAAGATAAGATAATTATGATTAAAGCTACAATAATTCCTATTATTTGAGGTTTTTTTATTTTAAATCCTAAAATTATTCTTTGTTTTTTTAACACCATTTTTTTAGTTTTATAATTTTATTATATCTTTAAGTTATACTCTTCTATTCTTTAGTACCTCATCTTCATATCCCTATGCCTATAAGATACTAACATTTTTTAGTTTTATTTTCTCCCTATGCTTATAAGATTTCAGTTACCTCCATCATATCACTGGTTGTTTTAGTTTTAAAAATATAATAAAAATTACATTCAATAGAACTATTGCTAAGATTATTAAAAAACTTAGCATTTCAGTGTTTAATCCCATAAAAGTTGTTAATGTTCCTGTGCTCCCCATAATTACAAATAACATTAATAATATCATTGGAGCAGCAATAGCAATACTAATATAAATATCCATAAAAGTTTCAGAAGATTTAGTATATTTCTCTCTGCCTAATTTATAATCAAACAATAAAGTCTCTGCATGCTTATCTAAGAAACTATGCAAATTCCCTCCAGAAGTCATTGTTGTTGCAAAACCATTTAATAGTTCTTTTAATTTAACAGAAGAACAAGATTGTGCTGTTTTTTTCAAAGCAGTTATAATATCTAAACCATGAAAATTAACTAGATTCATTAGCTTTCTAAATTCTAAATTAGTATGTTTGTATTCTTTACTTTTTAAAATTATTTTAAATATGCTTAAGGGCTCTATTCCTGATGTAGCTATAGCAGACATATGAATAGTAACAAAAGGAAGTTCTTGTTCAATTTTTGAACCTAAGTTTTTTCCTTCACTTAATGGATAAAAATACATAAATAAACCAGTAAATAAAGGAATAACTAAAACAACCCAAAAAACCTTAAAAAACCTTATTAAAAGAGATTCTTTAGTAATACTTAAAAAAGGAAAAGTTAATCCTAATTTAAAAAATAACAATAAAACAAACAAAAACATACTTGCAATAAGACTGATTAATATGGTAAAAAATATCATAGAGACATAAGTTCCGACGACAAAAGGAGAATTCATTTTTCTGAGATTTTTATTTAATGATTTAAAATAATCTTTTGCAACAAGTTTATTTGAAAAATCTCTAAAAAAACGATTTGATATTTTAGCATAAAAGCTTGGTTTACCAAATGTTGAAACTGGTTTTTCAACTGCATATTTTTTCTTAAGTTGATTTATAGAAAGGTTGCTCCTGCTTAAATTTTCTAAAAAAGTTAATCTATCTTTATCATCAATTGTAAGAGAAATTTTTTCCTCTTCTGGTTTTGGTTTGTATTTAACTTGAATAAGTTTCTTTTGTTCAACCCCTTGGAGTTTAGGTGCTTGTATTCCCACTGGCCCTCTTTGTCCAGTTTCAAGTTTTTTATAAAGTGTAATTCTCCCAACTAATTGCGGAATAGAGTTATTAAGTATTTTTAATTGGTTTGTAAGTGAAACAATAGAATTAGTTAAAAGATTTTTTTCTTTAGTATTTATAAAAACTTCTCCTCCAGTTTCTAAATTCTTTATCATCTCTAGCTGACTTGTAAAAACATACATTTCTCTAACTATCTCTTTTATTTGATTCAAATTCTGTTTTAATGATTCGTATGGCATTTTATTTCCCAGTTTGTCCTCCAAACATTGCAGAAATTTTAGCTTGCACATCTAAAATTTCTTTTTTAATTTTATTAAACTCTTCAGCATCATTGTCAGCATAAGCTTTATCTAACTCTTCTGTAGATAATTCCATTTTATCGACGAATTCTGCTATTTTTTGTAATTGTTCTAAATCCAACATTTTTCTATTTTTTCTTAACCTCTTTTTCTAATTTTTCTAAAACAGCAATATTAACAAATTGTTTTGCATTAGAATACTTGATTTTCATATATTTATTTTTAACTAGTTTTTTAACTTTTTTCAATAAATCTTCATCTATCTTTACTACATTAGCCATGGTTACTCTTAGTTACTTTAAGTAACCCATATTTATAAATGTAATGGTTAGAAAAAACTATTTAACTCCAAAAGCAGCTAAAACAGCAGTAGGGTTTTTATGATATTCATTGATTATCTTTTGAGTTTGGGCAAAATCAAACATTTTTCTTCTTTGTAATTCATACAAAAGACTGGCACGCACCTCAAATTCTTTATATAATTGAATAACATCGATTCCATATTTTCTAGAAATTTTTGAAAAAACTTTAAGATCTTTTTTAAAGTAAAAAACATCATCTTTTGGATTCCAGACAAAAGGAGTATTAGTTAAAGCAATTCCTTTATTGTTTACATTAACAATCTCAACAATCTCTCTTAATTTTCTTGTTGCCTGCTTATTAACTATTGCATGAGTCATGATTACAACACAATCTAAGACATTTAACAAAGTAGGAGATAATTCTATTGGTGGGGTTTCTAATCTTTTAATAAGTGTATCAACAGAATCAGCATGAATAGTACTTATTGAAGAATGCCCTGAAGCCATTCCTTGAAATAATACAAATGCTTCTTTTCCTCTGACTTCTCCAACAATAACATAATCTGGATTTTGTCTAAAAGAATTCTTTAATAAACTAAATAAATCTACTTCTCCTGTTTTTCCATAACTTAAAGCAGTTCTTGCAACACTTGGAAGCCAATTTTCACGAGGAAGATTTAATTCTTTTGTATCTTCAATACTCACAACTCTTGCTTCAGGAGGTATGAAAAAGGCAATAGCATTAAGTAAAGTGGTTTTTCCAGAAGCAGTTCCTCCTGAAATTAAAATATTTGTTTTATAATCTAATAAAATCCAGAAAAATGCAAGCATTTCAGGACTTAATGTTCCCATATTTAATAATTGAACAGGAGTCCAAGGAATTTTTGTAAACTTTCTTATAGTAAATGTAGGACCTCTGCTTGCTATATCTTTTGTATAAGTAGCATTAACTCTTGAACCATCAGGCAAAGCCCCATCTAATAAAGGGCTAGCATATGAAACATATTTTCCACATCTTTGAGCAAGTTTTTCAACAAAACTAGAAAGTTTATCTATGGACTTGTAAGTTATATTTGTCTTCATATTTCTATAAATCCTGTGCACAATGTAAACAGGAGTATTAATTCCATTACATTCTACATCTTCAATAAAGAAATCTTTCATTAAAGGTTCAATTTCATTTAATCCAACAAAATCTCTAAATAAATAATAAAAAACTTTTTTATAAGTTTGCTCACTTACTTTTAAATCAAGTTCTTCTATTAATAATCTGGTTGTTCTATCTATATATTCAATTTTAGATTCTTTAGTTTTCTGAACCAAAACATTAATATTAATCATTTCTCCAAGACTTGTTTCTAAACTATTTAACAAAACCTTTTCTTTTTCTGTTAAAATAGGCTCTTCAAGTTCATAAAGTAATTCTCCAACTTTTTGATCCCAATGAATATGAACACTAACATATGGAGGAATAAGTGCATATCTAACATTAATCTTTGTCTTATCTGCAATTTTCGGAAGAGCAGGCATACTTGGATTTAAATTAATTTGTATTTGTTTCATTTTTTATCTCCTTATTAAGTAATTATTTACTTTATTAAAATTAGAATAATTATCAACTTTTTTAATCATTCCACCTATAAGATCAAACCCAATAGTATAAACAAGAGTTAATATTCCTGTTGCAAGGGCAATCCCTTTAATTTTAGATTCTATTGGAAGTTCTCTTAATTGTGGATTAGTTATAACAAAGAGAGTTGAAACCACAAGAGATTGAAGCCCCCCTACAATTGCCACTGTTTTTGCATTAGAATGCGATCTCACATATTTTTTTATTTTCTTCATTTCCATTTTTTTTATCTATCCTTAAATTTATCAACTTTATTATTTGAGTTTCTCTCTCTTCACTCAGTAGAGCATATCGCCCTATGCTTATAAGATTTTAATATCCTTTGGGCAATCAAATAACATTAAAGTCAATATTAATTAAAGCATCTCCTAAAGTGCTATCACTTCCTTTATTTTCTATTTGTATTTTATAAGGTGTTGTTCCTGCTTGAAGAGTTTTTATATTTTCATCACTTCCTGCAAAAGTTATATTTAATTTATTTGAATAATTCATAGTCAAAATAATATTAAAATTTGAACCATATTCTTGTGTTTCAAGAATAATCGGTTCTTCTTGTATTTTTTCTCCTGGTTGGCTTAATTCTAATTTAGTATCTTCTAAACTATATGTAATTAATTCTGTAATTGGATTAATTTCTAACTTCCCTTTACCAACCTTAAAGTTTACAACCCTAATATTTCCAGGAGCCTGTTCTATATCTGAAATTTTATTATTAAGGTCATTTAAAGCCTCAATTGTTTGTTTAATAATTGACTTATCTTTTATTTTATCAATTTGAGGCATAGCCACAGATAAAAGAATTGCAATTATAGTTAATCCAATCAAAGTATAAATAGCAGTTTCAACCCAAATTTGTGCTTTTTTATTTACCATCTTTTTTATCTCCATATCTTTATGAATCTTTAATTTTTATTATCTGATTAGTTTAATTTCAACAACTTACTATAGAATTTAAAACATCTGAAGCATCACATGTGTTGCCATTATTTAATATTGGATAAACACTAACTGAATCAGGTAAGCTGTTAATCCCTGTTATAATATAAGTTCTTTCTTCATTTCTTCCAGGAACCTCGACAACCCCTCCATTACGCATATAAACATCATCACTTGTCCCATTAATTACACTAACAGACTTACTTGAACCCTCAGATTCAACACTTATTTGAAATCCTTTAGTAAGATTTACAACATCTCCTATAAGAATTTGCACACTCATATTTGTGGTAGTTGGTTCATAACAAGTATAACTTGGATTGTTTTTAATTGCAATTTTATCTAAAACCTCTAAACAATCTGTTCCTGAAAGTTGATCTTTAATAAAAGGAGTAACAAACCCCATAATTACAATAGCAGCAGCAATAACTATTAAGATTAAAATTACTGATCCAACAATTTGACTTTGTGCTTTTTTATTTACCATCTTTTTAATTATCTATATCTTTTTATCTCTTTAAGTTTGATTATCTGAGTAACTTAATCCCCTCATCTGCATATCTTCCTACGCTTATTAGATTTTAATATTCTTTTATATTTTCAAAGAATAAATCTCTTCACATCCTTTTTCTTTAATTGCTCCTGTTTTTGTTTTTCCAAGTAAAACAGGAATAATTTTTACTTCATCATAATCATAATAATTATAGTAATTTTCATATTCATCTTTAATAAGTGTTGAAAATCCAGGATTAACTAATCCCCCTTTTTCAGGGCGAATATTAACTATATCTGAGTTTCCTTCACCAATAATCCCTCCACTTAATTTTAAATCAAGCGCATAAACTGGAACATTTCCATTATTAGTAAAACCAAAACTTCCTTCATCATTTAAAATAGCAACCATGCTTACTTCAGAACAAAACTGCTCAACTCTTTTACTTTCCCCACCAATATCTTTTAAAATAGCTTCTTTAATAAATCCTCTGCTCCACATTAAAATTATAATTGCTAATATAACTACAATCATAATCAACAAAACTGTTGACACCATTGGGCTTACTGCTTTTTTATTTTTCCTCATTTTATTTTTTATCTTAATCTCAGTAGAGCATCTCTCTTTATACTTATAAAATACCTAATTATATTAATTTTTTTCTTTTTATATAACTATTGATTAATCATACAATTCTCTATATTTTGTTTTATAATTGCATTTTGGCAGATTATTTTACCTGTTTCTTCTACTATAAATGGTTGGATTTGAATAACTCTAATATTGTTAAAATCAACTGTGTCCATATCATTTCCATCTATATTTGAGAAATTAGCAGTTATTATTTCTCCAGGTTTTAAAGGTTCATCAAAAAAGGAATGCCCTTTAATATTTCCTTGAGGTTCTTCATCAAATTTTGGCATTAAGTAAACAACAGGGAATATTCCTGTATCATTGCTAACTGATAAAATCACCCCATTTATATTAAAATATCCATTATTTTTTAAATATAAATCAATTCCCCCAGTTAGCCCATCAGTACAAGTATAATTCTCTAAAATAGCAGAAGTGCCTTCCTTACAGTCTGTAGGAGGGCTAATATTAGAAATAGTTTTCAACCATGCAAAAACTCCAATTGAAACAATAATAATAATTGAAACTAAAAGCACATAAGATACCATTAAACTTACTGCTTTTTTGTTTTTTCTTGTCATTTTGTTTTCCTCCATATCTTTATGAATCTTTAAGTTTTGTTATGAGTTCTCAGATAATCAAACTCTCATGAGCTTATCAAATTCCAATTTATTTATATCAATTCCTCTCAATATATGTTTCCCCATCTTTTTCTTGAGTTATTATAAAATAAAACATTTCATTATCTTTTAAATCAAAATCAAAATCTTTTCCTAAAAGATTTACAGTAATTATGTCATCTCCATCATCATCTGTAATAGAAGTTCTGTCTGCAAAAGTATTAACAATTTGCCAATTAGTTGTTGCACCACCAATTGTTGCAGATATTGTTCCAGTACTTTGTTGATTATATTGAACCGCCCATAAATTAGTTTTATCCCCATAAATAAAAACAACATCTGTATTTTCTGTTTTTTTCAGAAAATAAGGTGCATATTCTGCATCTGTAAAATTATCTAATAAATCAATTAAATTCTGCCCATTATATATCCCATAATCAACAATTCTTGAACTTTCCTCATTTAACTCAGAACTTATGTCTTGAATTTTCCTTGCTTCTGGTTTTGTTACAGCATATGTTTTAACACTTGCTATACCTGAAACTGCTAAAACAATTATTACTGCAGCAAGAATATAAAATTGCCCTCTTTTATTCATCATTTTACCTCTTTTTTATTTAATTTTCTTAATATCCTATAAATTTATCAGCTTTGTTATGAGTAGCTTACTCTCAGTAGAGCACTTCTCTCTATGCTTATAAGATATTAGTTATTTATATAATCTTTAAACAAACAGCGTATATAAATTTTAGTTTTTAGCTATAATGACTTTTCGAATTCTTCCCTAGAAATTTGTATATCTTTTTTAATAATTTTGTTTAATAAACCTCTACTAATTTTTTCTTCAGGATGATTTGGAATCACAGTTGTTCTTCTATTCGCATGTTTAAGAAATATATGGCTTCCTGATTGTCTAATAACCTTAAAACCAAATTTATTAAGTATCTTAATTAACTCATTAGCACTTAATAATGGCAGTTTTGCCATTCTAAACCTCTATTTTTTGAATTCCAATAAAATTATCTTTAATCTGAATGTCTTCTTGTTCTTTTAGGTAAAGAGAAATAGCTTCCTTTGTCCTTTCCATTAACTCATCAAGAGTTCTCCCTTGGGTATGACATCCAGGAAGACCAACTACTTCAGAAATAAAAACTCCATCTTCATCTTGTTCAACTATTACATTAAAAGTTGTCATATTAAAACCTAATTAATTACATATATAAATTTACCTATGATAAAATTAGTGCAGACCCAAGGGTTTGCTTCACATCTATTAAAGAGCTACCTCAATACATCCTCAACTTTGCGACCCCTCAAGCATCTTAACTCATGTTTAGGGCTGCTCCGATCAAGGTCTGACCCAATTCGCAAAAGCAAGATCAAGAAGGACAAAGTCTCAACGTTTGTAAAGAGACTATTTAACCAATATGTCACTTACCCTCTTACATGTCACTTACCCTCTTACAGCTTGCTTAAAGCTCACTAGCAAATAGCGGAGAGCTACACCGCTAGCCTAGTCTGCAAATATATTAGAAAATAAGTGTTTTTAAGGTTTATTGTTTTTAAGAAATTCATGATGGATTGAGGAGAGGTCTTAATAATCTTCATAACATTTTAATAGTTCTATAAACTTCTTTTTCTATGGCCGTTGAAGATTTAATTAAGAATTTGATTTATTTTATCATAGGAACTGGAATTATAGGATGGTTAATCAGATCTCTTGTTAAACTTTGGTTAGACAAAGAAATAGAAAAATATAAATGGGAACTAAATAGAGAATCTGTGAGATTTTCTAAATTGTACTCTGAAAGAGAAAAAATAATACGTGATTTATACCATAAACTT
>JAFCDA010000027.1 GCA_017609915.1 Candidatus Pacearchaeota archaeon | reverse complement strand
TGCAATATTTCTTAAAAAAGATTTTGATAAATGTGGTAAAGAAGATATACAAGGAGTAGTTGCAAAAATAGAACCAACAGATTATGCTTATAGTACAAAAAGAGGTATTTGTGTATTGCCAGATATATATGCAGATAAGGATGAAGAGATTGGCTCCACCATTACTTTAACCTGTACGAAACTAAAAGATAAATTTGAACAAGAATTTAAGGGAATAAAAATCAAAAACCATGAAATAGCTAAATTGATAACAATGCATGTGGCGAAGCCAAATGTTATTAGCAAAATCCTTTATTCTAAGCAAAGGAAACTATAAGTCTAAGAAAATAGAGATAGATGAATCAAAAGGGTCTCTTGAAATAGAATCAGTGAATCCACAGATTGCTTTATATGATATTTCAATAATAGATGAAATAGATAAAATAAAAAGGATGATTAAAAACGCACCCATTAAATAAGAAGAATAAAGATTTATATCAACAAAAAGAAAAAACAGATAAAAATAAGTGAAGGGACTTGCTAAAGGAGTGCTAATCTCCGTCAGGGCACCATCCCTTTTTACCTTATAGTTTAGGTGCTGGGGCTCCTAATCTTTACAAATGAAAATTACTACGCTTGATGCTTCTAAAATTCGCAGGAGATTTTTAGGATGTTTTTAGAAAAAACAATAAGAGTTTTTATGAATAAAAATAATAGTAAGGAATAAAAGTCATAAGGAAGAGGAAATACTGCTATTTGCTTGGTTCCTCAACAACTTTTCCAATTTCTTCTTTCAATTTCTGTCCTTTAGCAGTAATTTTGTAAAATCTATAAAATTTATCTTTAGGATTCTCACATTTTATTAATCCCTTTTTCACTAATTCTCTTAAAGATTTTGAAACATTATGAATACTAACATTACATTCATTGGCTATTTCTTTTGGGATTTTTGGCTTATCAAGGCAGAATAAGATGGCTTTTCTCCTTTCTCCTCTTAAAACAAAACTCAATAGGGAATAATTTATCATAAAGAAATAGGTTATTCTTTATTTAATGGATTAGTCATCGTTAAGGCATAGAATATACATAAAGATTTATAAATGATGTAGGGTATGATTTTTTATGAAATTTAAAAAAATAAGCATAATATTAACTATCCTTTTCTTAGTAGGATTAGTGTCTGCTACACAAATTTGTGAAGTTTATGATAATTTTGAATTAGGAACAGATGATAAATGGTTTAACCAGAATGGGAATTGGACTATTATTAATGATAACGGAAATCATGTTTATAGACAGAGTGAGTTTATTGGTGGCGGAGGTAACTGGCGGTGGGCTGTATCAAATTTTTATGGAAATGCTTGTAGTGTAGAAGCAGATATAAGGTATATAGAAAATGGAGATTTTGGTATGGGGTTTTTGATGTATAGCAAAGATGTCATGTCTTCTCCTGCTAATGATGAAACTTTATCAGTAGTTTTATACCCAAAATATAATCATCTTTCTTTATATGTTAAAGAGTCTGGAATAGGAGCTAAAGAATATACTTCTCCTCATTCTTTTGTGCAAAATAGATGGTATAATGTTAAAGTTGAAGTTGAAGATGGATTAATAAATGTTTTTTTAGATAATCAAAAAGTATTATCTAACATTCCAACTAACATGCCAAATGAAGGTTATATTTTATTAAATACAGATGACTTAAAAGCAGATTTTGATAATATCACAATTTGTCAAGAACAAGAAGAGCCACCACAACAAGATTTAGAAGAAAGAGTTCAAGATTTAGAAGAAAGAGTTGATGAATTGGAAAATAGAACTTCCTTACTTGAATCTATTATTAATAAAATTGTAAAATTTATTAGAAGTTTGCCAAAAGGATTAAGCAAGGAATGGATAGAATAAAATGGTAACTGAAATCAGTAAACAAAACTGGTTTAGAAAACATTGGATTATAAGTATAATTTTAGGTATTTTTATTTTAGGGATGATTGGTTTTATGTTTAATACAGAATCAGATAATCATTCTACAAAGACAAGTAAGAGTTCTGGAATAACTAATTTAAGATCATATATAGATGAAGATTTATACACCCTAATTTATCTCTTTGTTAGTGATTATTCTTCTTATACTGAATTGCAAAAAGAAGAAGAATTTAAACAATATAAAAACAAATGGATTAAAACTTCTGGGATTGTCAAAGAAATTGATGATATGATTATAGGACAAGAAATAGTTGTTAGGATTGAACATCCAGATAATTATCTTTTGAGTGGAGCAACACTTTATTTTAAGCCTTCTGAAAAAGATAGATTATTGGAAATAAACAAGTATGATGAAATTAACTTTGAAGGGAGACTCAAAAATTATAATAGTTTTCTTGGAATAATGATTGATGATGTTGAGTTGAGGTAAAAATGACTTCTTGGAAATGTGATAAATGTGGGAAAAAGTTTGACACAAAGAAAGAAGCTGAAAAACATGAGAAGACCTGTAAGACAGAAAAAAAAGAGCACATCACAATAAGAAGTATAAAAGATAAGTGGGTTGCTCTTATATTGGCTCTTCTTGTTGGTTGGTTAGGGATTCATAGATTTTATGTTGGAAAAATAGGCACAGGAATAGTTTATTTTTTTACCTCTGGTTTATTTTTTATGGGAGTAATTGTTGATGTAATTTTAATTTTGACAGATAGTTTTACAGATAAAAGTGGGGCTTTCTTAAAATGAAAAACATGGATAAAGAAGATAAAATAGAAAGAGCAAAGGCAATTTTAAACACTAATTCTATTAAAGGAGATTTAAAAAAGAAATGGATTGA
>JAFCDA010000012.1 GCA_017609915.1 Candidatus Pacearchaeota archaeon | reverse complement strand
TAAAGATGTTTTAAGAGATGCTCCTAATTTAACTGATAAGGTTTTAGATGAAGTTAGTGTTAGTGATGTTATAGAAGGATTAGAAGATATAACTCCTAGACAAATTCAAGGAGTAATAACAGATGCTGAAAGTTTTATGGCAAAAGATTTAGAAGATGTAGATGAAATAGGGGAAATAGATAAGGAGATTGATCCTATTATAAAAGGGTTGTTTGCTATTGCTGATAGAGGTGGACCATCTAATCCTAATAAGGCAAATGCATTTTTCTTAATTGGAAAAATTTATCATAAAATTACAAAGGGGATTTTTGGAAAAACTATTGTTGTTCAAGGAGATGGTTTTGTTGATGAAATTGATAAAGGTGAAGCAAAAATAATTGAAGTAAGTCATAGGGTTAAAGAGGATATTTGGTTTGGAAAGAAATTTATTATTCCTGGAGATGATGAGTTTTATGTTAATGTGACTTTTGGAAATAATGGTGAAAAAGGAATTTTTGGGCTTAGACTTTATAATGTTGATGATAAAGAAGTTGATGAAGAATTATATATTTCTGTTGAAAAAGGAAGTAAAAAAACTATAGAATTAAACACTGTTTTTAAGGGATTGCATAGTGCTGGTAATATAGGTAGTTCTTATAAGGTTGTTTTATATAAGAGAATTGGGGAAGGAAAATTTGAAGAAATTGATTTTGTTAAAAAGAATGTAGATGAAGAAAATAAAGATATAGAAATTAAGGTTGAAATAAATGGAAATAAGATAACTATAAATAAACAACCCCTTAATGAGAAAGAGATTGAAGATTATTTAATGCAGTGGGGTTCTGCTTCTGGTTATGATTTTGAAATTATAGACACAAATAATAAGATTATATATTTTGACGAAGGTTCTGGACAAATGATATATGAGGTTACAACAGAAGGTTCTAACACTATTATTGAGATTATTGAAAAGTTCTAAAAAGGAAATGCAGGGAAGAGGATTCGAACCCCTGTAGGCACTAAGCCATCAGGACCTAAACCTGACCCGTTTGACCACTCCGGCATCCCTGCATAAAATTGTTAATTTTAGATAGTTTAAAACTCTTACTATTCTCTAAAAAATATCAATATCTGATAAAACTTTAAGCTGTGTAGATGAGACTTAAGCTAATGAGAATATAACTTTAAGATTTATAGAGATAATAGTTATAGAATTATTGAGAAAGATTATTTTTCTTTTTTCTTTTTTGCTTTTTCTTCAGCTTCTTTTACTTTAAGTTTTTCTTCTAATCCGAGCTTTTCTAATAATTCTTTATATCTGTTTCTTATAGTAACTTCTGTTATTCCTGCAACATCTGCAACTTCTCTTTGAGTCTTTTTCTCACTGTTGAGAAGAGCAGCAACATATAATCCTGCTGCAGCAATTCCTGCAGGACCTCTTCCACTTGTGAGTTCAGAACTTTCTGCTTTTTTTAAAATTTTAAGAGCTTCATTTTGTGTTTTTGGACTTAGTTTAAGAACAGATGCAAACCTGTTTATGTAATCTTTTGGAGATGAAGGAGTAACTTTTATTCCTAATTTTCTTATTATAAATCTGTATGTTCTTCCTATTTCTTTTCTTTCAACATCTGATGCTGCTGAAATTTCATCTAATGTTCTTGGAATATCATAGCTTCTGCAAGCAGCATAAATACAAGCAGCAATTACAGATTCCATGCTTCTGCCTCTTACTAATCCTCTTTGAAGAACAAATTGATAAATTCTTGATGCTTCATCTTTTACAACTTCTGGTAAATTAAGGAAAGATGCAACTCTTCTTAATTCTGCCATTGCAAGTCTTAAGTTTCTTTCTATAGATGTTGAAACTCTTTCCTGCCATTTTTTTAATCTTAAGAATTTTCTTGTTGCTCCTGAATCTAATCTATAAATATCTGAAATCTCCCCAACGTTTGTTGTTAATCCTTTGTCAAACTTTTGCATAGATAAAGGTGCTCCTCCCCTCCCTTTTTTCTCTCCAGAATCAAAACTTCCTTGAAGTTCTTGAGAAGTATCAACCATTTTTTCTTCGACAACAGTTCCACAATCATTACAGAAAATTTCTCCTCGTTGTTCATCCCAAGTTAGGTTAATTCCTTCACACTCAGGACATTTTTTAACAGCGGCCATTGGTATTTATAAAGATTTAGTAACCTTTATAAATGTTATGTGGAAAGGTTTTTAAGGTTTTGTGTGTGGGTGGCATAATTAGAATTATCCTTTCACTAACACACCCTGCACCATTCCTTCTTGACTTGGACGATTTGTGATTTTTGCTTTTCCAAGTTCTGTTTCAATTATTGCCCCTTTAACTAAGATATTTTGTCTTGCAAGAAACCGATTACTTGGGGTTTCTAAAACATTTGTGATTTTTGCTTTTTTTGCTTTTTTAGTTTTTGGGTCAATTATGTTTGCAAGGTTTTCTGAAAGAAGACTAGTTCTTTTATTACCACCTTTTCCCCTAATTATTTTTTGTTTTTTATCTGCAAGTTTTACTTTTCTAGTGTAACCTCTAAGAGAATCTTTTTTCTTTTTTCTAAACTTTTTATATTTCCCTCCACTAATTTTTCTTCCTTTATTCATAAAAAATCTGAGGAAAATTTGTATTTAAATGTTTGGTTTCTCATTTGCATAACTCTTATTTTTATAATTTACTGGTTTTTTTATTGATTGTTTTTATAGCAATCTTTTTAAACTAAATTAACAGAAGTAAATCATGGTTGATGGAATTGAAAGGCCGCTTGATGTCTTGAACAACTCTAAAGGCAAAGAAGTCTTAGTGCAGTTGAAAAATAATAGACAAATGGTAGGAACTCTTTTGGCATTTGACATACATATAAATGTAGTATTAGATAATGCAAAAGAAATTGCAGACGGAGAAAATAAAAGGAATTTGGGATTGACTTTTTTAAGAGGCGATACAATAATCTTTATTTCTCCAGCAAGCATGGCTAAATAAGAGGATTGAGCGTTTAACCTGTTTAGATTCGCACGGTTGAAGTTCTTGAATGATTAAATGTAGTTGGAAGTATGGTTTTTAGGATATAAAAGCTTTTAAGAAAGTTTTCCTTTAGTTTTTTATAATGGCACCCCCACAATCTGCAGTTGATGATTCTAAAAGTGTTGGAAAAGTTCATATTTCTTGTATTAATAGTGAAGATAGTCATTGCCCTGCTTTTTTAGGGAGAGCATGTGTGGGGCAGAGTTGTGAGTTTAATGAACAACCTGATTTAGATAATTATAGAAAAACTTTTGCAAATTTTCCTCTTATAAGTGGTTCTAGGATTCATCCAGATTTTGATTTTGTAGGTAATAGGTTTTTAGCTATGCATGAAGATAATAAGTTGTATCGCACTAATAATCTAAACCTCAACTTTCATTAAATCTTTTGCAATTGTTGTGTTAGGAAAGATTTTCTTTGCTATTTTTTCCAAGTGCTTGCTTTTATATTCATATCTTTGAGAAATATGGGTAAGAATTAATCTTTTTACTTTTACTTGTTTTGCAATTTTAGCTGCTTGGGTTACAGTTAGGTGTTTGTATCTGCCTGCTAATTTTTCATTCTCATCAAGAGTAGATTCTATTATTGCAATGTCTGAATTTTGTGCAAGTTTTTCTGCGTTTTTGCATTTCTTTGTGTCTAAAATAAAACTAATTTTTTTACTTGCTTGTTTGTAAGTTAAATTTTTTGATTTTATTGTTTTTCCATTTATTTTAATATCTCTTCCTTTTGTTAATTTAGATAATTGTTTTTTGTCTTTTGGGGAGATTTTTAATTTTTTTAATTTATTTTTATCAATTCTTAATCTTGGTTTTTCTTCAAACATATATCCATTTACAGGGCAGCTGTGTTGTAATTCTTTTGCTGAGATTTCAAAATCCTTAGTTTTTATGAATTTTCCTTTAACTTCATGTACTTTAAGTTTGATTCTTTTTTTTATGATAAATACTTTAAATAAGTTTTTAATGAATTTTTTTGTTCCAACTGGACCGTAAATTTCAAGTGTTTTTTTGTAATCATTAAATGCAAGAGTTTGAAACAAGCCAGGAAGTCCAAGGATATGGTCGCCATGCCAATGAGTTATTAATATTTTTGTAAGTTTGCAAGGATTAATTTTTGCTTTTCTAAACTGTCTTTGTGTTCCTTCTCCACAATCAATTAAAATATTTTCACTTTTGTATTTTAAGAAGATTGCAGTGTGATTTCTCTCTGCAGTTGGGACTGTGGTGCTTGTTCCTAAAAAAATTATTTGGATTTTCATTTTAAATTTTGTTTTTTAATTTATATTTTAATATCTTATAATTACTTTTAATCTTTGTTATGAGTGATTTAATCTCTAAATTGTATATTTAATATTCTTAATATTCTGCAAAATACTATTTCTTATTCTCTGTATTTCTTTATTCTAAGACGAAAAAAGGGTTTAAATATATTTTTAATCTGAGATTTTGATTTACAGAAATATTTAAAAAGGAATAAATCTTATAAACGATATGGAAAAAGGGGATACAGTAAAATATTTGATTATTGTTTTAGTTTTTGTAGGTTTAGCTGCAATTGTATTAGTGCTTAGACCATCTCCTACTGGTTATGCTATTCTTGAAGATTATACAAATCAATCAGATTGTGAAATTGCAGGTTATACTTGGGAGGAATTGACTGAAGAAAATTGTACAACTATTCTTGATTGTGTTGAATGTGAACCAGATTGTGTAGTAGAATATACAGAAGTATTATGTGAGGAAGGATGTGTTGAAAGTTGTGTTGAATGTGAAGCTGATTGTCAAGAAGATTGTGATGGTATTCCTGAGTGTGTTGAATGTGAACCAGATTGTGTAGAATCCTGTGTTGATGTTATAATTTGTGAACCAGATTGTGTAACAGAATATACAGAAGTATTATGTGAAGAAGGTTGTGAAGAGAGTTGTGAGGATTGTGTTGAGGTTATAATTGGTGGACAATGTGTTGGAGAAATTTGTGATATAGATAATTTGAATTTATGTGATGATACTAATTGTACTGAGGCTGGAGGATATTGGTATGATGATATTTGTAATGAAGCAGAACAATGTGTTCCTGAAACAGATACTGAATTTTGTAGTAGATTAGGTGATGAATGTGGAGATTTAAGTGCTGCAGATAATTGTGGAGATTCTAGAACAGTAGATTGTGGAAGTTGTGGTTCTGGATATACTTGTGAATCTGGAAGTTGTGAAGAAGATGGTTCAAGTTCAGATGATGACGATGATAGTTCAGATTCTTCAGAAGACACTCAGAGTAAAAATAAGAATTTAGTCTTATCAGGACAAGATAAAGTTCTTGTTTCTGCAGGAAGTAGTGAAGAAGCAGAATTACATGTTTTAAATGTTGGAAAATATCAGTTGAGTTGTGACATATCAAATGAAAATTGGATTTCATCAGAAGAGAAAATTGAGCAATTAAGTAGAGAAGAAGAAGCAGATATAAAATATAAAGTAAGTGTTCCTACAGGGACAGATTCAGGAGAATATTCTAAAGAATTGATAATAAAATGTACTGGAGGAATAAGAGAGTCTATGATTATTGATGTGACTGTTGTTGCAGGAGACGGGACAATAACTGGAGATGCTGTTTCTGGATCTGAAGATGCATCTGGAGCAGGAATAACTGGTGGAGTAATTGGGGCTGGTGGTGGAAGAGTTATTGCTTATGTTGTTTTCTTATTAGTTCTTGCAGGTGCTGTTGTTTTAGTTTGGAAAAGACATGCACAAATAAAAGGGCTTGATGATTTATTACTAAGAGGAAGAACCTGGTTTAATATGAAATTCCATAGGGGATAATTTTTTAATTCTATTATTTTTTAGTTTTAGTATTTATAATTATTTTTAGTATGTCTATAACTTTAGAGCTTTGAAGAAGGAGGGGGCTAAATGAAGACTTAGAGATACGGATAAGGTTTATATCTTAATAACTCAGTAATGTTTAAAAATAAGAATACACTAATTATATTATGAAAAATAAGGGATTAAAGTTTGGATTGGTATTTGGAATTTTTCTTATATTATCTTTGAATTTAGTTTATGCTGAAAAGTTAAACATTCAAGTAGGAAATAATTATATTCCAGGAGAAGAGGTTATTTTTAAGATTACTCTTTATGATGAGGATAATAAACAAATAGATGGAAATATTAATTATGTTGTTTATAATTATTATACAGAAATTGTAAAAGAAGGAAGTACTTCTTCTGGAAAAGAAATAAGTTTTAAATTACCTGATGACGCAGTTAAAGGTCCTTGGGAGATTAGTGCAAGTTATAAAGATGTGAATGCTCCAAGAACATTATTTAATGTTGGAGAATTAGAAAAAATAAATATTCAATTAGAAGAGGATAATTTAGTAATAACAAATATTGGAAATTCTCCTATCTATGACAAAAAAATATTAATTTATATTGGGAACCAAGACCAAACAGCATCTGTTTCTTTAGAAAAAGGACAGACTAAGAAAATAAGATTAACAGCCCCTGATGGGAATTATGATGTTAGAGTTGTTGAAGGAAGGGATGAAATTATTGAATTTAAAGGAGTTAGTTTAACTGGAAATGTGGTTGGCTTAGAAAGAGTTGTTGGAAATAATTTTTGGCAAAGGTATCCTTTGATTAGTTTGTTTTTAATGGCTATAGGATTATTAGCTATCTTTGTAATTGGATTAAGATTTTATGATAAAAAATCAGAATAGATTGAGGTAAAAAATGATAAAAGGGGAAGTTAGGAATTTAATAAAAACAATTGAAAAAAAAAGAGTGGTTAGATATATATTTTTAGGAGTTATTTGTTTAGTTTTGATTAGTATTTTAGTGGTTTTTAATAGAGGGCCTACTGGTTATGCTGTTTATGAAGATTCTACTCAGGGAGATTTTGATAATGGGACTTATATTAATGTTTCTTATAATGGGGGTGCAGTTGTTTTAGTTGGAACTAATTTATCTGGAAGTTATGCTTCTCAAGTTTTTGATGCTGATGGAAATTCGGTTTGGAATAATATTAGTTGGAATGAAAATGAACCAGCTTTTGAATCTTTTTTTTGTGTTGATGGAGGCGGAGAAGTTTATCAATCTGTTAATGAAGGGATTAATTGGAGCTTAAAAAAAGAGAATTATGGGAGAACAACTGATACTCAATATATGTTTTCAGATAGTGATTATATTTATATTATCTCTAATTCAAATAGAGAAGTTTGGAGGTCTAATGATTTAGGTGTTAATTGGAATGTTGTAAATGATAGTTTTGCTGATAGTGGTTTATTAGTTGGAAAAAAAGACAGTAATGATAATTTGTTTGTTGTTGATGCTTCTGGCGATGTTTACTTAAGTTCTAATAATGGGGTAGATTGGGTTTTATTAAGTGATTTTAATGCAGGGGCAACTAATAATGCAAAAGGTATTAGAATAAATTCTTCAGATGATATTTATATTGTTGATGGGGCAGGAGATGTTTATTCTTCAATTGATTCTGGAGTAAGCTGGACAAAAGTTAATGATGGATATGGTGGAAGTACTGGGACAGATGATATGGAGGTGGATGATAATGATTATTTGTATATTTTGTTAAATTCAGATGTTTATCAATCAACAGATGATGGGGTTAGCTGGGATAAAGTAAATGATGATTTTAGTCCTTATTCTAATGATGGGCAAAGAATGTTTTCTAGTGGTGCTAATTTATATATAGCAGATGGTGTGGGAAGAGTTTTTAAGTCAGCAGATTCAGGGGCTTCTTGGATAGAAATTGGGGATTGTAATAGTGCAACTAATAATCCAAAAGGATTAACAGGTTTTATTCAAAATACAGATTTATCTTTTCAGGTAAGAAGTTGCGATGATATTGCTTGTTCTGGTGAAAGCTGGATAGAGATTAATGATACAAGCCCTCAAGATTTGAGTATTGATAATAATAGATATTTTCAGTATAAAGTTTCTTTTTCAAGTCTTGATTCAAGTATTACTCCTGAATTATATAATGTTTCAATTGATTATGATTTATTAAATACAGCACCTGTTATGGGTGTTGTTGTTCCTTCAGAAGGAGCAAGTTATGGATATAATGAATCTCTTGAATTAAATTTTTCAGCTTTTGATAATGAAGATAATATTGACAGTTGTTGGTATAATATTGATAATGGAGCAAATGTTAGTATTGCAAGTTGTGCTAATACGACTTTTAATGTTTCTGGTGATGGAAATTATGTTATTAATGTTTATGTAAATGATACTAATGGGGAAGAAGTAAATGATAGTGCAAGTTTTAATATTCAAATTGGTGCTCCTTCAATTGTTTTGCATTTTCCAATTAATGAATACTTGAATTATCAAGAAAATATAAATTTTAATTATACTCCTACAG
The DNA here is from genome assembly GCA_017609915.1 of Candidatus Pacearchaeota archaeon. Taxonomy (GTDB): domain Archaea; phylum Nanobdellota; class Nanobdellia; order Pacearchaeales; family GW2011-AR1; genus ARS1285. Next base: position 3,095 of record JAFCDA010000012.1, on the reverse strand, counting down.
ATGTTGATTTAGATTCTTGTGAATTATGGGGGGATTTTGATGGCAGTTTTAGTTTAAATCAAACTGAAACATCTCCAAATAAGGGGGTTATAAATACTTTTATTCTTAATTTAAGTGATTCAGAGTATTTGTGGAATATAAGATGTAATGATTCTATAGGTAATTCAGCTTTTAATGGCAATCAAACTTTTTATATTGATACTATTAATCCTGAGATTAGTGTTTCTGAACCAATAGGGATAAAAACAAGCAGAACAGTTTCTTCTGCATGGGTTGTTTCTGATGTTAATTTAGATTCTTGTTGGTATAATGTTTATCAAGGAGCAAGTTTAGAAGTGGTTAATACATCAGTAAATTGTCTTGATAATACTGCTAGTTTTAGTGTTAGCACTGATGCTGATTTTACATTTAATTTTTATGTTAAGGATTCTGCAGGAAATCAGAATTATACTAATTCAAGTTTTAGTGTTGATACTTCAAGTTCTCCTTCTCCATCTACTGGCGGGGGAGGCTCTGGTGGAGGGGGAGGAGGATATTATCCTTCTGAAATAACTGGAAAAATGCAAGTAACACAAATAGGGGAGCTTATTGCTTATGAAGGAGATGAGAAAAGTTTGTCCTTAAATGTAAAAAATGTTGGGAGTAAGTTTTTAAATAATTGCAGGTTAATAGCAAAAGGAGATATTAGTTCTTGGGTTTATTTAGACCAAATTGAGGGAATTGCTCCTGGAGAAAATATTGATTTTAATTTTAATTTAAATATTCCTGAGGAAATTGGTTTAGGAGATTATTCTGGAGAATTAGAAATAAATTGTGATGAGGGAACAAACACACAAACAGTTATTATAATTATCCCAGGATTAGAGATTATAGAGATTATAGATATAGTTCAAGAAAAAAATAAATTAACTATTAACTATATTTTAAAAGATGATAGTTTTATTGGAAAAGAAATTGAATTAGATATATGGGTTGTAGATAGTGAAGGTGTTGAAATAAAGAGAATTATTAATAAGTTCTTAGGAGAATCTGGAGAAAAAGAGATTGTAATGCAATTAACTTTAGACTCTGCAGGGGTTTATTCTATTTATTTTGCCTTATCTTCTAATTTAGAAAATTTTATTAGAAAATCTGTTATTTTAGGAAAGTCACAGACTCTTGGAATGGTTGTTCTTGAGAGTGTTAAAAGTAAAATGACTGTTTATGTTATTTTCTTATTAGTATTAGGTGTAGGTGTTTTTTTTATTTGGAGAAGACATAAGGAAAATAGCCCTCATATTAAGAAAAATAAGAATAAATGGTTATTAAAGAAAAAAGGGGCTTTTAGATAGTGAATTTGATTATTTTTATACAAAAAATTTATAAAGATAAACCTCTTATACATAGGTATGGAGTTTACTAAATCTTTTTTAAAATCATTAAGCGATTCTGGAGAAGACATTTGTATTTATTCAGAAAAAATTAGCAATAAACTTAGAGATTATAAATCAAAATGTTTTAAACCTTTTTCAAGAACATCTTATTATTTTTGGATTAAAAATAAAAGGCCTATCCCTTTAAAAGTTGTCTTTAAAATAATGAATGAAAAGAAATTAAACAAGTTGTTTATAAATTCCTTTTCGGTTAGAGGAGGTAATAGAATTAAAATTTCAGAAGATAGAGATTTGAGGTTTTGTTATCTTCTTGGATTAATTTTAGGGGATGGTTGTTTAATTCATAGAAAGAGAGGGATAAAAAAGAATACTTATCTGATCAAAATTACTTTTAGAAATTTAAAAGATGCTAAGAGGATAGGAAAATTGATTGAGAAATTGTTTGAATTAAATTCTTCGATTTATCTTGGAAGAGGTTGTTTTGATTTATGTATTTATTCAAAACCCCTTGTTTTAATCTTAAATAAAAAATATGAAATACCTATTGGTAAAAAATATGGTTTTATTTGTGTTCCCAAATTAATATTTAATGGAAAAAATAATATGAAAAAAGCTTTTTTGAAAGGGCTTTTTGAAAGTGATGGGAATATCTATTTACATAGAGGAAGAAAATGTGTTCAATTAAGACAAAAATCAGGAAGTTTTTTGGAGCAAGTGAGAGTTATAGCTCATGAGTTAAATATTTGTTTTAGAAATCCTTATTATGATAAGGCAAATAACTCTTGGGTTTTATGGTCTTCAAAAAAACAGCTTGTAGATAGTTTTATAAGTAAAATAATCGATTTTAAAATAGAAAATTATGCCTCTGTAACTCAGTTGGATAGAGTGCGTCCCTTCTAAGGACGAAGTCGTAGGTTCGAGTCCTACCAGGGGCATTACAAACTTTTTTAGAAAAACAAGTTTGAACAAAAAACTAACTTTTGATGCCAAAAGTTAAATCAAAAGCTAGAACATGCGCGGATCGCATAGTGGTTTTGCACTCGCCTGCAGAGCGAGTTACGAGGGTTCGATTCCCTCTCCGCGCTTTGAAATGATTATTTAGTAAGTTTTTTATAGTTGTTCTTTTTTAAGAACATATGAAAAGAAAAACTATTTTATCAATTATAATAATATTGATTATAATTGCATTTATTTGGATAATTTATTATGATTGGAGTAAAACTTTAGAAGAAGAAATAGGAGATTGTTCTAAAGATATCGATTGTATTACTAAATTAGCAATAGAAAATTTAAATAAAGAAATATGTAATGAAATAGGTATAAAATATGATGTTACTCAATGTGCAGTGGAAGTCACAATAGCAAAAGGAAACATAACTGAATGTGGAATATATAGTTTTGAACAAGAATATTGTGAAAATCAAATTCTGGACAAAAAAACTAAATAAATATTTTTTAAATAATTAGCGCAACTGAACTATTTTTCTGTTCACTCTCCGCGCTTTTTATCAAAGATTATTTCTTTAATATTGTAATTTTAAAGTAACAACTAATAGAAATGTTTAAAAGACTAGTAATATGTGTAATTTATACATAAAATATGTATAAACTATGGAAAATCAGAAGAAAAATAAAAAATTTATAATAACTAAAAAAATAGCTAAACATGGTAGTCAGGCAATTATAGTTATTCCTAGAATTCTTGAAAATCAATTAAAACCA
>JAFCDA010000002.1 GCA_017609915.1 Candidatus Pacearchaeota archaeon | reverse complement strand
ATTCCAAATTGTTTTGGTGGAGGATTTAAACACCACAATGTTGTTAATAATAAGAATGTTGAGAAACTGTATAAGGAGTATGTGAGAGATTTATATGATGAAGATTAAATAAAAAAATGAAATTTAAATTTAATTACAAAGGAAAAGATTTTGAAATAGATGTTAAAGAATGTAAGAATGTTTTTTCAAAAGCAAGAGGATTAATGTTTAAGAATAATAGTAAACCTTTACTTTTTGTTTTTAGAAAATCAGAAAAAAGAAGTATCCATTCTTTTTTTTGTTTGCCTTTTTTTGCAATTTGGTTTGATGGTGAAAGAATTGTCGACGTTAAATTAATAAAATCTAAAAAGATTTCAATTAAACCCAAAGAAAAGTTTGATAAACTTTTAGAAATACCGTCGAATTCAGAAGCTTTTTCTAAGTTTACCGACGAAAGAAACCTTTAAATACTTAAAAGTATTAAGCTCTTTATTGAAAGGAGGTTTTAGAATGGGAAAAGTAATTAAAAAAAATGTAGTTGATAGAAAGCCAGGACATTTATATTATATTGATGGCGCAGGAAATTTGTGCGAAGCTAAAATGTCAAGGGGCGGAAGAAAAAAGAAAAAAAAGAAAAAATAATCATGTTAAATTAAATCAATCTTTGGGAAAAGAGGTGTTTCTTATTTGATGGTTTTTATGTATGTTTTTTTATTTTATTTATTAAATTTATATTTAACTGGAATTTAATAAGTCCATATAGGTTTTGGAGATGAGAAGTGTAAAGCTTTAAGATGTAATGAGATTCTAAGGAAATTTTATGATTTATTGTTTTTAGTAATACTTAAATATCTAGATTTTTTTCTTGTTTTATGATTTTAGGAATTGAATCAACAGCACATACTTTTGGAATTGGGGTTGTTGATAAGGGAAAAGTTCTTTGTAATGTTAAAGATAGTTATACAACTGAAAAAGGAGGGATAGTTCCTATGGATGCAGCTAAACATCATAATGAAATTTCAGAAGAACTTTTTAATAAAGCTTTGAAAGAAGTGGGAATTTCTGAAAAGGATATTAATGCAATTGCAATTTCTGCTTCTCCTGGTTTAGCTCCTTGTTTAGTTGAAGGAATGAAATTTGCTAAAAAGAAGGCGGGAGAGCTTAATGTTCCGATTGTCCCTGTAAACCATTGTGTTGCTCACCTTGAAATTGGGAAATTAACTGGAGCTAAAGATCCTGTTCTTTTATATGCTTCTGGTGCTAATACACAGATAATTGCTTATGCAGGGGGAAAATATCGGGTTTTTGGAGAAACATTAGATATTGGTGTTGGAAATTTTATTGATAATTTTGCAAGATGTGCTGGAATTGGTTTTCCAGGAGGACCTAAAATACAGAAATTAGCTGAGACAGGAAAATATATTGAACTTCCTTATTCAATAAAAGGAATGGATGTTGCTTTTTCAGGTATTTTAACTAAACTAAAACAAATGTATGATAGTGGGAAATATAAATTAGAAGATTTATCTTATTCTTTACAAGAAACTATTTTCGCAATGTTGGTTGAAGCAAGTGAGAGAGCATTAGCTCATACAGGAAAAAAAGAGCTTTTGCTTGGTGGAGGTGTTGCTTGTAATACTCGATTGCAAGAAATGTGTAAAATTATGTGTGAAGAAAGAGGGTGTAAATTTTTTGTTCCTTCTCGAGATTTGCTTGTCGATAATGGGGGAATGATTGCTTATTTAGGAGAGATAATGTTTGATAAAGGTTTTGGGGTTAGTGGTAAGGAAATTGATAAAGTTGATATAAATCCTCGTGAGAGAACAGATGACATCGAAGTTATCTGGAGATAAATATAAAAACTAATTTTTTATTATATTTTTTATGAATAATTATGATCCTATGCCTGGTGAAAGAGTTCAGAATTATGTTAATCAAACATCTGGTTTAGGAAGAGATGAGTTAAAAAGAAGAATAAGAACTTTTAGGGGTAGGTTTAAACTAGATTTTACAGAGGATTATTTAAATAAAATTTCTGTTGATAGATTAAGACATATTTTATTAGCGGTACTAGTTAATACAGGCCCTAAGAGATTAGAAGATAAAACAAAGTAATAAACTTTATTAATATCTAAATCTTGTCTTGTCTATGGAAAAAGGGGTAGAATCTACAGAACAAGTACTGGGTAATTTACATCAAAAATACTCTAAAAAAAGAAAAGGAATTAAGATCAGTTTTTTAATAATTTTTATAGGAATTGTAATTGCTTTATTTTTTATTTTTTATTTTTATAGTTCAGAAAAGCAGTTAAAACTTGGAGCAAGTATTGAATCAGTTTTGATAAGTGGAGCAGGGCAAACAGCATATATTAGATTAAAAGATTTAGATGAAAATATTACTAAGATTAAGATTACTTTTAAAGATAAACATGGAGATGAGTTTTATTATGATGTAGATGAAAAAAAACAGGATTATGAAATTAATGCATCAGATATTTATTTAGAGAATTTTGATAATATAGTAGAAGTTGATGTTGTTTTTGAGTATGAACCAGGAAGTGAGAAAGATATAGACGCGCCTGCTAAAGGCCACTTAGGTGGTGGCGGAGGAGGAGGCGGAGGAGGAGGTGGCGGAGGAGGCAGTGGAGATGAAGAACCTTCTTGTACAACAGGCTCATGGGTAGATGCAAGTGAATACAGATGTTTTGATCTTTTAAGAGAAAGAAAACAAATAAGAGATATTTGTCCTTCTGGAACAGAAGAACAATGGATTGAAAATAATTGTGGTTTAGAAGATGTTTGTTATGATGGGCCTGGAGCTTTAACAAATTTATGTATTAATAAAACCCAATCTTGTATTGATTCTGATGGATTTGATTATTATCTTAATGGAACAGTAAATCATTCTGAGATTATTTATTTTGATGTATGTGTAGATGCTATAAATGTAACAGAATATTCATGTTATTATAATTCAACTATTAATAAATCAGAAGTTAAGACCCAAATCTACAAATGTAGTTCTGGATGTTTAGATGGAGCATGTTTAGAGCCTTGTATAATTGATTCTGATTGTGATGATTTAGTTTCTTGTACTGATGATGTTTGTTCTGATGGGAATTGCGTAAATACTATTAATGATAGTATATGTGATAACGGTTTATGGTGTGATGGTAATGAATATTGTGATGCTGTTTTAGATTGTCAAAGTGGAACATCTCCTAATTTAGATGATTCTATTGCATGCACTATAGATTCTTGTGATGAAGTTAATGATATTATTGTTAATACTCTTGACCATGGTTTTTGTGATAACGGTTTATGGTGTGATGGTAATGAATATTGTGATGCTGTTTTAGATTGCCAAAGTGGAAGTGCACAAGATTGTGATGATTTAGTGTCATGTACAATAGATTCTTGTGATGAACTAAATGATGAGTGTGATTATGATACTTTAGGTTGTTCTTGTTCTGTTCAAGGGCCTGCACCTATTGAATGTGATGATAGTAATTCATGTACAGATGATATTTGTACAGCATTATTAACTTGTCAAAATGTAAATAATGATGCTAACAGTTGTGATCAAGGATTATTATGTACTGAAAATGATGTTTGTAGTTCTGGAAATTGTATAGCAGATGATGTTAATATTGATGATGAAATAGATTGTACAATAGATTCTTGTGATGAAATTGAGGGTATAACCCATATAGGAAATGATCTTCTTTGTGATGATGGTGATGTTTGTACTGATAATTCCTGTGATGTTTTAACAGGATGTGTGTTTTCTTTTAATATAGCTTCTTGTGATGATGGGGTTGGATGTACTGATAATGATATATGTAGTTTAGGAATTTGTACAGGAACTTCTAATGATGGGAATTGCCAAACTTGGGAATATTGTGATTCTATTAATGATTGTGTTCAATCTGATTGTTCTTCATGTGAAGATTGTGATGATTGGTGGTTATATGATGATTGTTCTTATGATGAATGTCATAGTTCATGCAGTGTTTTTAATGAATGTTATTTTGTAGGAAAAATTTCAGGTTCAGAAAACTGTGTTGATTTAAGTTATGCTTGTAGTGATCTTGTTGATGTTTGTGAGGATTATTCTGAAGAAGAATGCTTAGGAGATGTTTGTAATATTGGTGGAGCTTTGGGTTGTGATTTAGATGGAGGAAAGTGTATAACTAGTTGTGTAAATGATGTTGGTTGTTCTTCAGAAGGAAGTTTTTGTAATGGAACTGATTCTTATAATTGTACATTAGGAGGAGATAATTGTTTAGATAGAATAAATACAGATGATTGTGGAGATTCTGTTTTTGGGCTTTATACAGCTAATTTAGATGGGAATGAAATGAAACTTCTTATCACAGATTCTTACAGAGGAATGAGCCATGCAAGAGCTTCTCCAAATGGAGAGTGGATTGCTTTTTCACGTTATAATTATGTTGGAAGTGATGGTTGTGCAGTAGAACCTGATTATGCTAATACTGAAATAATAATTATTAGGGCAGATGGATCTGAAATGAAAACATTAGTTGGTCCAAAACCTAATGAAATGGCTGCAAATAGTTATTGGATTACAGATAATAGTTTATTGTATTTGGGATGGAAAGCAGGCACCCCTGTTGGAGGAATTTATAAATTAGATTTAGATGCAAATATGGACGTTATTAATGACATAAGATTAAACACTCCTGCAAATGTTAAGTGTACAGATCCTCATCAAGTTGGAAATAAGATTGTTTTTCCAGGAACTGCTAATGCTAGTGTATATAATCAATATGATTATAGTTTTCCAGAAACAGGAAGTATTAGAGGGATTTGGATAATGGATGAAGATGGTTCAAATGCTCATCCAATTGCAATTCCAAGATATCCTAATGGGAGTGTGGTTTATTTAAAAGGGGTTGGAGGTGGAAGCACTGGAGATACTGACCCTAAATTATCTCCTGATGGGACTAATGTTGCATTTATGAGAAGGACTATATATGAATTAGGACAATTAGATGTGCATAATTGGCATATTTATGTTGGTAATGTAAGTGAGCCTTTATCAGAAGTTGATATTTCTGCCCAGCATTTCACAGGTCCTTTGGCTAATGCATATGCAGATATTATGCCTGAATGGATTGATAATGAAAATCTTTTGTTTTGGCATATTAATACTACTGGCGGTCCTTCTAATTGGTCATATGAAGTGCATAAAATGAAAGATGATGGTAGTGAGAGGGAGAAAATTCCTCTTCCACAAGGGTATGAGTATACTCAACCATCTTTTTTTGCAAAGGAAAATAAAATTATAGTTTCAGCGAAAAAAATAGGCGAGTTTTGTGTTGAGTGTATTAATGATGTGGATTGTGATGTTGGTGAAACATGTTTAGATGGAAAGTGTGTTAAGTCAACAGAACTTTGTGGCACTGAAATTTGTGATGAGGATTTTTATTGTGATAATGATGTTTGTAAGCCAGCTGTTTTTGGACTTTATACTTCTAATTTAGGTGGAAGTGAAATGAAATTAATTCATGGAGATACATATAGAGAGATGACTCATGCGCGAGTTTCTCCAAATAAACAATTGATTACTTATTCAACTTATAATAATGTAGGAGGCCATTTCAAAGACCCTAACTGTGCAGCTCAGGTAAATACTGATTGGAGCTCAAATTATCTAAACACAGAAGTTTTAGTCATGAATTTAAGTTCTAAAGAAGTGAAGAGTCTTTTTTCTCCAGATCCGGACGAGACTTATGTTAATAGCTACTGGATTACAGATAATAGTTTAGTTTATCTTTATGGTGATCCAATTGGGGAAATCTATCAAATATTTTTAAATGAAAGTCTGGATGTTATTAGTGAAATAAAGTTTACTATGCCTCCTGGTGTTATTGGTCCAACAGACCCTCATCAGGTTGGAAATAAAATAGTTTTTCCTGCATCATATTATAATAATGGTACTTTTGGTATGCCAGAATTGTGGTTTAGAGGCATATGGAGGATGAATGAGAATGGCAGTGGGGCTGAATTGCTTACACTTCCAAGAAACTTATCAGGGGGTTTGCAGGGTGATGGATATGGTGATGTTGATCCAAAGATTTCTCCAGATGAAACTAAAGTAGCTTTTATGCGTTTTACAAATGAAGATAATTGGCATACTTATATTGTTAATGTTAGTGAACCAGGAAATGAGACAGATATTTCTGAACAGCATATTCCTCTATATGATGCAGATGGGGTTCCAGAATGGCTGAATAATGAAAAAGTTATAATTTGGTATGTTAATTGGACTGGTTTTTTTACCGGGCCCCGGCTTTACGATACAGATGATATAATAAATGAGATATATGTGATGAATTATACTGGAGGAGAAAGAGAGAAAATCCCTCTTCCTGAAGGGTATCGTTATACTCAACCCTCGCTTTTTGAAGGAGATGGATATAGTGATAATACAAAGATTTTGTTTTCAGCAAAAAGATTAGATTTGGCTTGTGAAGGGGGTCCAACCTGTACAGATGATGATGGTTGTTCTAGTGTTGGAGTTTTTTGCCAAGGAAAGATGTTATATAATTGTAGTCTTGGAAGTGATACTTGTTTAGATAGAACTAATTTAACAGATTGTGGAGTAGATACTTGTGTTCCCGGAATTGGTTGTGTTATTCAAAATACTTATTATGTTTCACCAATAGGGGCAGGAAGTCATGACGGTTCTATTGGGAATGAGTTTAATTTAAGTGAGGCTCAGTTAAATGCAAGTGCAAGACTAGATGAAGAAATTACCTTTTTGTTAGATAGTGGGAATTATGGAGAATTTTCATTAATAGATATGCCTATTAGAAATCCTGGAAAATGGGCTACATATAAAGCAGATTCTGGGAAAACCCCTATTTTTGAAAGAATATACATATATAATAAAAATCAGCAAGATGCTTATCTTAAATTTGATGGAATTAAGGTTCAGCATCCGGAGTTTAATCCATTAGATTATCCTGGTATAGATTTTTCAGATGGATGGTCACATCCTGTATTAGGGAGTGTTGCGGCAGTAATTAGAGCGAATCATGTTCAAGTGATGAATTGTTGGCTTAATGGGTCAAATAAGTATGTATCACAGTATGGTGTATCTGTTTCTTATTCGGATGATGTAACTATTCATGGTTGTGAGACAACTAATACAAGGGGGGGAATTTTTGCAGATGGAGCCAATGATTTTGTTTGTTCCAGTAATCATGCTCATGCTATGTCAGAAGGTTCAGGAATACGTATTCAGGGTGTTTCAACAGGAGTCCTAATAGAAGGGAATCATGTTCATGATCAGCATGGAGATTCTAGTGATTTGTATTATCCTTATATTTCCTGGCATCCTGGGAGTGGACTTTCAATAAGAGGTTCAAATAGAGTTATTCGTAATAATACTGTTCATGATGGGTTTTCTCAAGGTATGTTGTTTTATGATATTGGAATTTCTTATCATAATATGACTGTGGAAAATAATCTTTTTTATGATACTGGACGTGTTTATCTTTATAATAGTGGGACTAATATTTCTGTAAGAAATAATACTTTTATTCCAGGTGTAAAAGTTGATGGTATTGCAAAATATGATATATTGCAGAGATTTACTGCAAGTGGTTTTGGTTTTGGTATGCATCAAGATTATGATGGTTCTGGCATTGAGATTTATAATAATATTATTGTTGGGAATTATGGTCTTCCAAACTTTACTTATAATTATACAGAAGATTATAATATTTTCTGGATGAGAGGAGGGACAAATGGATATGAGGGAGGTAAAGGACCTAACACAATTACTGTTGTTTGGAAAAATGATTTTTCTCCATATGCATTACATGGTTATCCTAATTATTTTAGTGATATTGGATTTATAGGTTCAACACCTGAATATGATTATTCAATAGATGGTATTACTCCTTTTTTTGTTAATCCTGGTTTTTATACTGCTGAGGCCTTAGGTGGTAAGGATAGAGGGTATTTTTGGGATTATCATCCATTAATATCCAGCCCAGTGTGTGATGGAAGTATGCCTGATTCAACTGTTGGTGTTGCTTGGGCTGGTGCATTGCCTTGCGTTTGCACAACTGACCAGCAATGCGTAGATGTTTTTGGGGTAGGAGATACTTGCGATATACAGACAGGAGAATGTAGTAGTATACCTTCATTATCTCCGTTTGCAAAAATTTGGGGTTGGTTGAAAGCTGTTTTTGCTAAATTGTTTGGATAAATAATCTTACAAAAACTTTTATTAACATGTAAAATCATTTTAATCTATGAAAAAATCAGGAGATACCCCTCCTAAAGAAATTAAGTAATATGATTTTAATCAAGGATGAAAGTAAAAATCCTTTTAGAACTTTTAAAGATAGGAGAAGTGAGTTAATAATAAGGGAAGCAAAAGAGGATTATGTAGATAAACTTGTATTAATTACTTCTGGAAATGCAGGTTATAGTTTGTCTAAATTTTCTGAAAAAACAACTATTAAAGTTGTTTGTGTTGTTGATAAGAAATTAAAAGAATCAATTAAAAAAGTATTAAAAGATTCAATTCATAAATTAATTGAAGTAGATTTATCAAAAAGGATTCTTAAGCCAGAAGAAATAATCTTTCTTGCAAGAGAAAATGAAGAAGAAGTTATTTGGGATGTAACAAATGGATTTCATAAAGCATATGAAAAAATAATAGATGAAATCAAAAAAGAAAATCCTAAATTTATTGTGGTTCCAGTAGGAAGTGGAGAAGCGTTTGTTGGGCTTTATAATAAAATTAAACAATTAAAAATGAAAACAAAATTAATTGGTATTGGAACAAAGAATAAAAATAGTTTTGCAGATAAATTAAGCACTCCTTGGATACCATACAAATCAAAAATTCAATCAATTTTAAAAGAAGGCAATAAAATTATAAAATTAAATGAAGAAGAAATTAAAGATTGTTATAAGAAATTTAAAAGATTAGTTGATTGTGAGCCTTCAAGCGCGGTTGTTTTTTCTTTTTTAAACAAGATAAAATTAAACAGTAAAGTAATTTTGATTAATTCTGGTAAAGGTTTGTTCTAAGTTAACAGAGAAATCTTACAATAACCTTTATAAACCCAATTTTTCTATTTAAAACAAGCCAATGAACTAATGTGAGGCATTACACTATTATGTTCTGGTTTAATAAACAAAGTTTATCTAAAAATGGCATCCATATATGAAATAATTGAAAAAGCAAGAAAGACTGGAAAAGTTGAGAAAGGTACAAACGAAGTTACTAAAGCAATAGAAAGAGGAACAGCTAAATTAGTAGCTTATGGAGAAGATGTTGAACCTAAAGAAATAGTTCAGCATATACCTATTTTATGTAAGGAAAAAAATATTCCTTGTGTTGGAGCAGATAAAAAAGAAAAATTAGGGATTTCTGTTGGATTAAATGTTGCTTGTGCTTCTGCTTGTATAATTGAACCTGGAGATGCAGAGAAAGATATTGAAAGTTTTATTAAAACTCAGAATAAATAAATATTAAAAATAAAAACCAATATTTGATAAGCAATCTTAAGATATGTAGATGATATGTTAAGCTATACCCTCATCTTTAAAACCTAATAATTTATAGAGATATAAAACAAAATAATATAAAATGGGAAGTAAAACTCAAAAAATAAAACAAAGACAAGGAAGTGGTTCTAAGGGAGCAGAGTCTTTATTGTCTGAAACAGCAGCCCCTGCAGTTGTTGAGGGAATTATTGGAAGGACTGGTGCAAAAGGAGAAGTTACTCAGGTTAAATGCAGAATTTTACAAGGATTTGATAAAGGAAAAGTTATGAGAAGAAATGTTAAAGGGCCTGTAAGAAAAAGAGATATTTTAATGTTAAGGGAAACACAGATTGAAGCTCGAAGAATTAAAACTAAAATTTCAAAAGGAGCTTTTAGTTAAAATGCCAAAAAATTTGATTACTAAAATTCAATGTAAGATGATTGGATTAATTTCTCCTAATAGGGGGGTTGCTTCTATTTATGATATTCTTCCTTCACAGGTTTCTATGATTGAGAAAGTTTTTTCTAACGCAGTTTCTGCATTTAGTTTTAAACTTTGTCCTCAAGAGGTAGATGGAAGTAAAGGTTTAGTTATCACAAAATATAGATTAGATATTAAATATATTCCAGAAGTTGTTTAAAATGCCAACATGTTCATTTTGCAAAAAAAATTATAAAGAACCAAGAGGATTAACTGTGTTTACATTTGATGGAAAAGCTATTAATTATTGTTCTAGTAAATGTAAGAGAAATATGGCCTTAAAAAGAGATCCGAAAAAAGTTAATTGGGTTAAAAGAGAGAAAAAAGTTAAGTCTGACAAGGCACAGAAAGAAAAAGTTCTTGAAAACCCTAAAAAATAGAGATTTTTTTATATGAAAAGATATTTAAATAAGTTGTTCTACAGTATTATAGTAAGAAAAATAAATATTACTGAAAATATCATTAATCAACAAAATGGTTTATAAAAAGTATGTAAAAAGAGGAAATAAAGTTTTTGGGCCTTATTATTATAAGAGCTATAGAAAAGGGAAGAAAGTTAAGAAGATTTATATTGGTAAGAAAAAAGAGTATAAAAAATGGTTGAGAAAAAAACGATGGGGGATAGGAAAATAACTTTTTTAAACTAAAATGGTTTAAAAAGGTCAAGAATTAAGTTAAATAAAGGGGTGAAAAATGAGTATAAAATCTAAAAACGAATTAGAAATTAAAAAAACTAAGAATTCAGTTATTCTACAAATTAAAAGTGGAAACAAGGTTCTTTGTTCTTCAAATACGCAAGAGTTATTAAATTTGGGATGGCAAGATAAGGGAGAAAATAGTTTACAGTCTTCAAAAGCAGTTTATTTAGGAGGATTATTGCTTGGAAAAAAAATAAAATCAAATGATTTAATTGTTGCATCTGATTCAACAAAAAACATTGAAAAACAAATAGTTAATGCAGCCCTTAAAGGCTTAAAAGAATCGAGGATAAAGAATAAGGGCGAGGATTCTTTAAGAAAAAAATCAAGCAGAGTTAAAAAAAGAAAATTAAAGAAAAAAGGAATTAAAAATAAAACAAAAGGAGCTCGTAAGAGAAAGGATTTTAATGTTTTTGGTAAAGGTGTTGAAAAAGTAGAAAAAATTAAGGAAGAATTAGAAACGCTTGATACTACAAATTGGAAAAAAGAAGCAAATTCTATTCGTTCTAAATTAAAAAATATTTCTTATCTTCCTCAAGTTGAAAAAGAAATGAGTATTTTAAAAAGAAAAATAAAAGGAAAATATAAACCTGAAAAAATTAATCCTGTTGAAAGAGGTTCAAAAATTAATAAAAGATTAAAATCATTACAAGGATTTGTAGAAGAACAAAAAGAAGATGAAATAATAAAGAAAAAGCTATTAAAGGAAATGGACCCAGGAGTCAGTTTTCTTATAGATAATAAATTTAATCTAACTTTGAAAGACATTAAAATAGAAGTATCTAAAAGATTAAAAAGCAAGGAATTAGAAATTCAGAAAAAACTTCAAAGAGATTTAAAAAATAGGAAAGAGAATTTTAAATTACAATATAAAAATTTAGAAAATAAATTTGATAAAAAATATGAAGAAAAAGTTAAGGATTGTTTAGAAAAAGAAATTAGAAATAGATTTAATAATGCCTTAAAAGATAGAATAATCGCTCTTAGGAAACAACTTGAAAAAGAAGCTTTTGAAAGATTAAAAAGAAAAAGAAAACAATTAATAACAATAGAAAAAGAAAGACTAAATAAATTAAAAGAAGAACAGGATATTATAAAGAAAAAACTTTCTGAAAGAGGTTTTAAAAAAATAAGGGATGAGAAAAAGAGATTAAGAAAGATTATGGATGCAAGAGAGTTTAAAGAATTAGAAAAAAGGAAAAACAGGGTTCAAACTGAACTTAAAAGAGAAAATGCTAAAATCCTGTTTGATAAAAAACAAACACTTCAAAAAAGATTAGAACAAAAGTTAGAAAAAGAACTTGCTGAAGAGAAAAAGAATCTTAAAGGACTTTTGGAAAATAAAGAAAATAAGGAAGTAGATGAAATAGAGAGAAAACTTAAAAATCAGTTTGCTTTACAAGCTTCTCAAGAAATAATTAGGGAAAGAAATGAATTAAAGATAAAAGATGAAAAATCAAAAAAACAAATAAGAAAACAAAGGAAATTTTTAAAAGAAAAAGCAGAAGAATTAGAAGCAGAGATTAAAAGTCAGAAGGAAGCGTTAAAGAATAAAGAAAAAAATATAAATGAGGATTTAGAAATAAAAAGAAATTTGTTGATATTAAAACAGAAAAAATTAAAAAAAGAGCTTAAAAAAAGAACTGAACTTTTGGATTTAAAACAAAAAGATTTAAATCAAAAAATAAGGGATGAGGATCAATTTCTTTCTGGAAAAGAAGAAGAAATAAGAAAAAGATTAAATTCTGAATTTAAAAAGAAATTATCACAGCATAAACAAATACAACAACAAAAAACAGAAAAAGAAGTTGATAAGTTTGAGCAAAAAAAGAAAGATTTGTTTAAAAAATTGAATTTGCAGAAAGAAAAAGAATTAGCAGGTAAAAAAAGATTAATGAGAAAAAAGGAAAAAAAAGTTTTAAATAATTTATCTAAAGAACATGAAAAATTAAAAGTAGAGATTGCTAAAGAAAGAAAGAAACAAATACATCTTAATGTTTCTAAAAGAGAACTAAAAGAAAGAGAGGAAGAAAAATTAAAGAAATTTAAAGAAAGGGCAGAAAAACTGTCAAAAAGACAATATGAAGCTTCTCAAAGGCTTATTTTAAAAGAGGAAAAATTAAAATTTATTTTAAATTCTAAAGCTAATCAAAATTTAGAAAAAAGGAAAAAACAACTTAAAGCAAAACTTTCTTTTGAATCTGCAGGAAAATTAAAAGAACATGAAAAAGAGCTTAAAGCAAAATTAGAATCTAATTTAAAGGATGAATTAAGTAAAGCAAGAAAAGAATTTGCTTTAAAGGCTTATCAGAAAGTAAGTAAGGAAAAAGATTGGTTAATAGGAGAAAATGAAAAAATAAAAACAAAATTAATAGAAAAAATTAAGTTGTTAAGAAGAAAAGAACAGGAATTGAATAATAATATTGAAAAACAAAATAGAGGTTTAAAACAAAAAGAAGAAAAATTAAGAGCAGAATTGGGAAATAAAAAAAAGATATTGGAATCAGATCATGATAAATTAAAAAAGAGTGTGGAACAACAAAGAATTTTTTTGAAAGAAAAAGAAAAACAATTAGATAAGAAGATAGAATCTCAAAATAGAATTTTACAAAGAAGAATTGAAAGAGAGAAGAGATTGTCAACACAGAATATTGAAAAACAAAAGCAACTACTTGTAAAAAAAGAAACAGAATTAAGAGAAAAAATTAATACTGAAAATCAGAAAAAGTTAGATAATCATAAAAAAGAAT
The DNA here is from genome assembly GCA_017609915.1 of Candidatus Pacearchaeota archaeon. Taxonomy (GTDB): domain Archaea; phylum Nanobdellota; class Nanobdellia; order Pacearchaeales; family GW2011-AR1; genus ARS1285. Next base: position 35,782 of record JAFCDA010000002.1, on the reverse strand, counting down.
TAGAAGAAAAACAAAAAAGGCTTGTTGAATTATTAAATAAGAGAAAAATAGATTTAATAAGTAAACTCAAAGCAGAGATAAGAAGAAAATTAGAGAGAGAAAAAGCAGTTTTGAAAAAAAAGCAGGATAAAATTCTTAAAAGTTTATCTGAAAAACATGAAAAATTAAAAACTCAAATATCTTCTGAGAAAGAGAAAGAGTTAAAAGAAAAAGAGATAGAAGAAAAAATTAAGATTTCTAAGAAAAAGATAGAAGAGATGAGAGAGAAGTTAAAGCGAGAATTTGAATTTAATAGAATTAATTTAGAGAGAACTTATGGAGATAGTTTAATTAAAGAAAAAAGAAATTTAAGAAAACATTTTGATCATGAGATTCTGGTACATAGGATAGCATTAAATAATAAAATGTATGAACATTTAACTCAGGAAATTAAAAAAGTTCATAAACAGCATATTCAAAAGAAAGACAAGGAAAAAAGAAGAATTGAGCAAGTAAAAAACAAACTTTCTAAAGAAAAAACAATGGTTTCAAGAATAAGAAATCAATTAAATTCTGAGATTAGAAAAATAAGGAAAAACGAAAATCTTTATAAAAAGCAGTTAATGAAAAAATTAGAACAAGATAAAAAACAAGCTATTAAGTCCACGGTTGTTAAACAATCTTCGGTTATTAGAAAAAAGTTAAGGGATGAATTTGATAATAAGTTAGGGGCTGCAATTAAGGCTAAACAAAAAGAATTTGATAAAAAAAAGGCTAATTTAGATTTAGAAATTGAGAGGAAAGCGAAGGAGTTGTTTAAGTGATTGTTTTATGGTTCTAATTATTAATATCTTATAAAATATGAAGCTTTGAAGAAGAGAGGATTAAGTTCTGATTATGATTAGAGATATGCTTGAAGATTAATACCAGAAATATGTTTCTCATTATCTATTTACTAAAAAATATCTTAACTTATAAGAATGTTTATTAAGGAAGTTTTATTTTTTTAAATTTATGGAGAAAAAGGATGTGTTAAAAAAGGTTTTTATGGTTTTTTGTTTATTAATGGTTTTAACTTTGATTATAATTCAGGTAAGTGGTGGTTTTACAAATGATATTTCAAAGGATATTGTAGTCAAAGATGATTTTTCTTATTTAGAGGTTTCTGATGCTGCTCCTTATGATTCTTTAGTTAGCTATTTAAGTTTTGATGGTGATGCAGAAAATACACAAAGATTCACAGCCCATGATTTTATAAGATATGATAATGATTGGGCAGCATATGGAAATGCGGTTGTAAACCAAAATGGCTGTTTATATGATGGTTGTTTGCAGTTGGATGGACGTGGAGATTATCTTTTACTTCCTTCAAATGCATCAATACCACAAGATTCTTATGAATGGAGTAAATATTCTGGGAATCCAGTGTTATCTAAGGGTGGAGCAGGGTCCTGGGATGATTCTTATGCTACTTTTGCTAGTATAGTTAATGATAGTGGTGAAATTAAGATGTATTATCAAGGAAAAGATGGCAGTGTTTCACAAATAGGATTAGCTAGTAGTTTAGATGGAAAGAATTTTGTAAAATATGTTGATAATCCTGTCTTTGAATCTACAGCAGATGAGTCTAATAAAAGGGTTCCAATGGTTTGGAAGGAAAATAATGTGTATCATATGATATATACTTATGGGACTTACCCGCGGGTAATTGGTCATGCTACTTCTTTAGATGGGATTAGTTGGACAAAGGACTTAAATAATCCTATTTTTACACCTTCAGATACTGGTTGGTTAGGTACTTTTGAAAATTGCTTTAGTATTATGAAAGTGGATGATACTTATCTTATGTGGTATTCAGACTGGGGTGGCCATCCTTTTGGTATGGGGAGACAAGTAGGTTTAGCAACTACAACTAATTTGAGTGATTGGAATGAATATCAAGGAAGTCCAATATTTAGTTCAAGTGATGATTCAAATGATAAAAGATATTCTCAGTTTTGTCCTCATTCATTTAAATATAAAAATTATTATTATATACTTGTTCCTAGCTATGATAGCACTAGGGATTATTCATGGCATTATTTATACAGAGATACTACTCCTTATTTTTTAGAATCTACTAGGGAGTTGGTTAGGGTGGCTATAATACCTGGTGAGTCTGGTTGGGATTCTATTGATTTGGATACTCCTTGGGTTTTAACTGATATTGAAAATATAAACAGAATAATTTCTGGAGATCAATTATGGACATATTATGCAGGCGATGGTAAATTAAATTGGGCGGTTGGACTTAGTATTGAAGATAACATTACTGAGGCGCTTGAAGTAAAACCAGCTAATTATACAGTGGGAGATAATATTAATGACCAAATAACTGATCAAATAACTGTAGCTACATGGGTTAATAGTGATGTAATAAAACAAGGAACCTTTTTTATTGGGAATACTGGAATTACAAGTAGTAGTTATGATTGGGGGCTTTATCAAAGTCTTGGAGATAATACATTTCAGTTTTATGTACGAACAAGTTCTCTTGAATGGTTAAGTAGTGGAGTAACAGCAACATCAGGTGAATGGCATCATGTGGTTGGGACATATGATGGAGCAGAAATAACTATTTATGTTGATGGGGTTAAGAGGGGTAGTAGCGCGCAATCTGGTATTATTAATAATCGAAATTTGCCTACCACAATTGGAGGAGGATGGGCTGGTAGACAATGGAAAGGGAAGATTGATGAAACTATGATTTTTAATAAGAGTTTAACAGAATCACAAATACAAGCAATTTATAATAATCAGTCAACAAGATTTAAACAACAGGGGAATTTAGAAAAGGAAATAAATATCTCAAGTGGGAATAATAAGGTTGATGTATTAACAAATTATGAAAATAATTTTGGCTCTAACATCGGTTTGTTCTTAGGATATTATGTTCCTGGAAGTGGCTGGAACTATACTGTATCACAAGATTTGACTGGACTAAATACTTATGATATTTCAAAAGATTCAACAAATTTAACTTTGAATTTTACTTTTTTTTCAGATAATTATCAGTTTTATACTCCTATTTTAAGAGAAAATATTGAAGTAAATGTTTATAATGTTAATATTTCAGATGAAGGAATTACAGATTATACAAACTATTGGCTTTGTACTTCGAGTTCTTGTTCTTCATCTTGCCAAGTTCATATTAAAAATGGATTGATTGTTGGATGTGTTTAAATTAGGGTTAAAAATGAATTCTTTGATTTAAGGCCTTGAAACCCTTAAATTTAGGCAGAAAGGTTTTTAAATGAAAAAGGTTTTTGTGTAGTGAATATAGGGAAAATTTTTAATAAAAATTTACTGAAATTAAGAGGTTTTAGTTAAAACTGTCTAAAATAAAAAATGAAATTTTTTATAGCACAAAAAGTAACAGGAGAAAATAAGGATGAACTTATTGGAGAATGTAATAAAATTATTTCTTTACTTAAGGAAAAAGGCCATGAAGCTTATTGCACAATGATTGAAGATAGAAATGAGTTTGAAAAAAAATCTAAAAAGGAAATGATAAAACATGCTTTTAATGAGATTGATGATTCAAATGCTATGTTGGTTATAGTAAGAGGAGAAGGAAAAAGTGAAGGTATGTTAATGGAAATTGGTTATATTCTAGGAGAAAAGAAAAAAATTATTTTATTGATTAATAAAAATGTTAATAACACTTACATTAGAGAAGTTGCTGATAAGATTATTGAATTTGAGGATATTGAAGATTTATATAATAAATTAAATGAGTTGAAAATATAAAAATGTCAGAAAAAAAATCATATGGAGCAGCACAGATTAAAGTACTGGAAGGTTTGGAAGGGGTTAGAAAAAGACCTGCCATGTACATAGGTGGAACTAGTAAAGATGGTTTACATCATTTAGTTTTTGAGGTTGTTGATAATTCTATTGATGAATGTTTAGCTGGTTTTTGTACTATTATTGAAATTATAATAAATAAAGATGGGAGCATGACTGTTAAAGATAATGGGAGGGGAATTCCTGTTGATAAACATCCTGTTTATAAAAAACCTGCTCTTGAGATTGCTCTAACTAAGCTTCATGCTGGTGGGAAATTTGAAAAAACAGCTTATGAAATTTCTGGAGGATTACATGGTGTTGGTGTTAGTGTTGTAAATGCATTATCTAAAAAATTAATTGCAAAAGTTAAAAGAGATGGAAAAGTTTATCAGCAAGAATATAAAATTGGTAAGCCAATTTATGCAATGAAAATTATTGGAAAATGTAAAAAAGAAGAACATGGAACTGAAATTACTTTTTATCCTGATACAGATATATTTTCTACAATTGAGTTTGATTTTAATTTTTTGAAAAAAAGATTTCAAGAAATTGCTTTTTTAAATCCAAATGTTAAAATTGTATTAAAAGATTTGAAAAATGGGAAACAAGAAATGCTTCATTATGCTGGGGGTTTAATTGAGTTTGTTCAACATATTAATAAATCTAAACAAGTTTTACATAAACCTATTTATTTTAGGAAGCAAGTTGATTCTTGTGTTGTTGAAGTCGCGATTCAATATACAGATAGTTATAATGAAAATATTTTTGGTTTTGTAAATACAATTAACACTACTGAGGGTGGGACTCATATTTCTGGATTTAAAACAGCTTTAACTCGTGCTGTAAATGATTATGCAAAGAAAAAAGGAATTCTAAAATCAGGAAGTTTAAGTGGTGATGATGTTAGAGAAGGTATTACTGCTATTGTTAGTTTAAAATTAAAAGAACCTCAATTTGAAGGACAGACTAAAACAAAACTTGGAAATTCAGAAGTTAAAGGTTATGTTGATTCAATGGTCTCTGTTGCTTTATCTGAATTTTTAGAAGAAAATCCAAGTGTCTCAAATAAGATTGCTCAGAAAGCAAGTGCTTCTTCTAAAGCTCGTGAAGCAGCTAAAAAAGCAAGAGATTTAGTTAGAAGAAAAAGTGTTGTTGGTTTTTCTGGATTACCTGGAAAATTAGCAGATTGTTCAAGTAAAAAAATGGAAAAAACAGAACTATATATTGTTGAAGGAGATAGTGCAGGAGGTAGTGCAAAAATGGCTCGTAACAAGGAATTTCAAGCTATTTTACCATTAAAAGGCAAAATTCTTAATGTTGAAAAATCAAATCCTACAAGAGCATTATCAAGTGAAGAAATCATTAATCTTATTACTGCTATGGGAACAGGAGTAAAAGAAAACTTTAATTTACAAAAATTAAGATATAGTAAAATTATAATTATGACAGATGCTGATGTTGATGGACAACATATTACAACATTGTTATTGACGTTCTTTTTTAGATATGTTCCTGAATTAATTGAAAATGGAAACATGTATATCGCAGTTTCTCCACTTTATAGGGTAAGAAAAGGAAAAGATACTTATGTTTATTCTGATGATGAATTAAAAAAATTACTTGCTAAATTAGGTGGAAAGGCAGATGTTCAAAGATTTAAAGGTTTAGGAGAAATGAATGCTCAGCAATTATGGGATACAACAATGAATCCTAAAACAAGGATATTGAAGAAGGTAAATATAGAAGATGCTGTTTTAGCTGATGAAACATTTTCAATGTTAATGGGAGATGTTGTAGGTCCTCGTAGAAAGTTTATTGAGACTAATGCAAATATAGCGGAGGTTGATATATAATGAAAAATAAAGAATTTTTTGATAAATTGATAGAGAAGATACAACCTTTTTTTAGGGAGGGAACAAGTCATGGATTTAGCCATACTGAAAGGGTTTTTAATAATGCATTAATGCTTTCTAAGGAGGAGGATGTTGATATAGATGTTGTTAAAGCCTCTTCTTTATTACATGATATTGCTCGTATGAAAGAAGATTGTGGTGAGATAAAATGTCATGCTAAGGAAGGAGCAGAAATGGCTGAGAAAATTTTAAAAGAATTAAATTTTCCTGAAGATAAAATAAAGAAAGTTGTGGATTGTATTTTCACTCATAGATATAGTAATGATGCAAAACCAAGTTCAAAAGAAGCAGAGATTTTATGGGATTCTGATAAATTAGATTTACTTGGGACTATTGGAATTGGAAGAACTTTTATTAGGGGTTGTGAAAGAAAAGAACCTATGCAGCATTCTAATCTAAAAAAAGATATTAGTAAAGATGATGTGATTAATAGATTTAAAAATAAGCTTTTGATAAGGGGTAAAGGGTATCTTTATTCAACTAAAGCAAAAAAGATTGCAGAAGAAAGATATGAATATACTAAAAAATTTGTAGAATTATTAGAAAAAGAAATTAAAGAAGAACAATAAAAAATGCCAGAACAGAAAAACAATACAAATGGAAATGGAGAATCAGAAACTCTTGAAAAAACATCTATTAATCTTAGAGATATGGATGAGGATAGGGTTGTAGGTAGTGAGATTTCTGGAGAAATGAAAAGAGCATATATTGATTATGCTATGAGTGTTATTGTTGCTAGAGCTCTTCCTAGTGTTGAAGATGGGCTTAAACCAGTACATCGTAGGATATTATATGCTATGAAGCTTATGGGTCTTGAAAAAGGAATGACTAAGAAAAGTGCTCGTATTGTTGGAGATACTATGGGTAAGTTTCACCCACATGGTGATATGGCTATATACGATGCAATGGTAAGAATGGCTCAGTCATTTAGTTTAAGATATCCTTTAGTTCATGGACAAGGTAATTTTGGAAGCCTCGACGGAGATAATGCGGCTGCTTCTCGTTATACAGAAGCAAAATTAGCTAAAATAGCTGTTGAATTGCTTCAAGATATTGATAAAGAAACTGTAAAGTTTATTCCTAATTTTGATAATTCTGTTAAAGAACCAATTGTATTGCCTGGAAAAGTTCCTAATTTACTTATTAATGGTTCAAGTGGGATTGCAGTTGGAATGACAACAAATATTCCTCCACATAATCTAATAGAAGTTTGTGATGCAATTATAAAAACAATTGATAAACCAAATATTACAATTGAACAACTTATGCAAATAATTAAAGGGCCTGATCTTCCAACTGGTGGAAAAATTGTAAGTGAGAATTTTAAAGAATTATATGAAAATGGAAAAGCAGGATTTATTATTCGTGGAAGAATTACAACTGAAAGTAAAAAAAATAAAGAATCCCTTATTATTACTGAAATTCCTTATCAGGTAAATAAATCAGATTTAGTTAAGCAAATTGCAGAACTTGCTAAAGATAAAAAGTTACCAGATATTTCAGATATTAGGGATGAAAGTTCAAAAGGAAAAGTGAGGGTTGTTATTGATTTAAAAAAAGGAGCAAACTCTCAATTTACTATTAATAGATTGTATAAATCCACTAAATTGCAAACAAGATTTGATGCTGTTTTAGTTGCCTTAGTTGCTGGAATTCCAAGACAACTTAATCTTAAACAAATAATTCAATGTTATATTAATTATAGAAGGAAAATAGTTAGAAAAAGAACTGAATTTGGTTTAAGAAAAGCAGAAGCAAGAGAACATATTGTTAAAGGATTGTTAGTTGCTTTAAAATATTTAGATAAAGTTATTGAAACAATTAAGAAAAGTAGAACAACCATTATAGCTTCTGAAGCATTACAAAAGAAATTTAAATTAAGTAAAAAACAAGCAGAAGCTATTTTAGATATTACATTAAAACAACTTACTTCTTTAGAACATGAAAAATTAAAAAAAGAAGAAAGAGACCTGCTTATATTAATTAAAGAATTAAAGAAAATTTTAAATGATGAAAAAGAAATTTTAAAGATAATTAAAAAAGAATTAAATGAAGTTAAAAAGAATTATGGAGATGCAAGAAGAAGCACTATTATTCAATCTGTTAAAGAACTTCAAGAAAAAGATTTAGTTCAGAAAAAAGATGTTGTTATTACAATAACGGATAAAGGTTATATTAAAAGAATGCCTTTTAGAGTTTATAATGAGCAGAAAAGAGGAGGTAAAGGGGTTATTGGTGCAGAGTTAACTAGTGAAGACTTTGTAAAACAAATAATTACATGTTCTACTCATGACCAACTTTTGCTGTTCACTGCTCGTGGAAGATTATTCTGGTTAAAAGCATATAAGGTTCCTGAAACACAAAGATATGGAAAAGGACAAGCAATTGTTAATTTATTGAATATTAAAGATGATGTTATTACTAATGTAATGGCTATAAAAAAGTTTGAAGATTATTTGTTTATGGCAACTAAGAAAGGACATGTTAAGAAAATTAGATTAGAATTATTTGCAAAACCAAGAAATAGCGGTGTTAGAATTATTAATCTTCCTTTAGATAATTCAGATAAAGTTGTTGGTGTTGATAAGATTGTAGAAGGGCAAGAAGTTATGTTAATGAGTAAAAAAGGACAAGCAATTAAATTTAATTCAAAAGAAGTTAGAACAATGGGAAGAGCAAGTTATGGAGTTACTGGAATTAAATTAGGGGCTGGAGATGAAGTAGTTAGTTTAGAAACTGTTAAAGATAAAAATTCTTCTATTTTGACTATAACTGAAAAAGGTTATGGAAAAAGAAGCAAGATTACAGATTATAGATTAACAGGAAGGGCTTGTAAAGGAGTAATTAATTTAAAGATTACTGAAAAAACAGGAAATGTTGTAAGTACTATTAATGTTTCTCAAGGAGATAAATTTGTAGTTTCAACTCAAAAAGGAATTGTTATTAGAACAGGTGTGAAAGATATAAGGGTTATGGGAAGAGTTACTCAAGGAGTAAGAATAATTAGGTTACAAGTAGGGGACAGAGTTGGAGATATTGCAAAATTGGTTAGAGATAAAGAGATTGAAGTTGAAGATTAAATAAAATATTCTTCTTTAAATGTAGATAGGTTTTTTTGAGCTTGTTCATAATCTCTTCTTGTTTGTTCGAGGTTTGTTTTTTGATTTATACAATTTTGTTCTAATTTTTTGTAATGTTGTTTCTTTCTTTGTAGTTGTTCTAAAATATTATTATTACAATTAATTCCTTTTGGAGGAGCAGTAATAGCTTTTTCTATAAAAATATGGCAGCCCTTACGTTTTCTTGAATCCCCTAAACAATCTGCATCTAAATTGTGTTTAGGACAAGATTCATAATAAATTAAAGGACAACTCATCCCCCCATTTGAAGGATATTTTTTACCTATATCTGGTAATTTCTTTGGTATTTTTAGCAAACTTGTAGAAGAATCACTATTTCTTATATCACCTTTTATTCTCGTAGGAGGTTCATCATCATCCATATATTATATAGTCTTTTAATGTTTAAAAGTGATGCGAAAGGTTTAAAAATAGTTGATTTTAAGCTACTTGAGAATTCTGATAATCTCTTTTAGAAATAGAGTTATATTTATTAATTTGATAGTTTTTATGGGTCTTATATTCTTGTAATTCTTTTAAGAAAAACTCAGTTAAGTCAGAAGATTCAGGATCTTTTGGGGCTAGGATGTTTTCTGTTTCTTTTTCTAATACCTCTAATATCTCTTTAGGGTCATAATCCTTTATTTTTTCTAATAGATCTTTAAAATTAGTACAAAGTTTTGGTTTTTCTTTTATTATCTTTTCAACCTTTAGTAATTGAGAAAAAGGTCTTGCAAGGCTATGAATTTTATCTTGGTATTTTGTGGGAGGTTTTTTGTCATCAGCCATGAATTATAGGATTTTTTGAAGTTTAAAAGGACTGCGAAAGCCTTAAAAGTAGTGCAAAATCCTGAAGAATATTAGTGACTTATAAACCTTTAGAAGCCTTTAAAAATACTACAATATCTCACCAAACCCAATCAATCTCCAGTGATTATGAATATTTCTTGCTAAACCTACACTATCTCCTTTAATTGGAATTACTGGGATTTTTAAAGAAAGCTCAATTTCATTTCCTTTTATTTTTTTAATTTGCCCAACAGTGATGGTTGTATTAATTGAAAGCATAAGCATTTCACTTGGTTTAAGATTTTCAACTTTTGTGGTTTTTTCTTCACCTAAAACTTCTGGGAATAATTTGAATTTTATATTTATTGTGTCTGTTATTTGTGGAAGTGTGTTTGGTTTTGAAGCAATACAACCAGATAAAGTATCTGTTTTTGTTAAAACATTATCTAATTCTGTTTCAAAAGCTAAACTTCCTCCAGGGGTTGCTTGTTTTATTGAGTGATTTCCTCTATAAATTGATGTAATTTTTGTTTTAATAGGTTTATAAGAAATTTGATTTGCATGTTTTTCTGTTATTCCTGGTTTGATTTCAATTTCATCTCCTACTTTTAAAGTTCCTTTTTTTAATATTCCTGCTAAAACTCCTCCATGAAGTTTTTCAATTTTTGTTCCTGGTTTATTAATATCAAAACTTCTTGCAATTAAAAATTCAGGTTCTGATTTTAAATCTCTTTTTGTAGTTGGTATTTCTAAAAGTAATTCTTTAATTTTTTCAATATTAATTCCTTGTTGTGCAGAAATAGGAATAATTAGGGCTTTTTCAGCAATTGTGTTTTTAACAAATTCTTGAATTTTTTTGTAATTTTCTAATGCTTGTTTTTTGTCAACTAAATCAATTTTATTTTGGACAATAATTATTTGATTAACATTTTTAGCTTGTAATGCAATAAGGTGTTCTCTTGTTTGAGGTTTTATTCCTTCATTTGCTGCTATTACAAGAATTGCTGCATCAATTAAAGCTGCTCCTGATAACATTGTTGCCATAAGCATTTCATGTCCTGGGCAGTCTACAAAGCTAATATAGCGCTTTTTACCTGCTTTTTCTAATATTGTATCAGCATAACCTAATTTGATTGTTATTCCTCTTTTAAGTTCTTCTGAATGAGTATCTGCAAACTTTCCAGTAAGTTTATGTAATAATGTAGTTTTTCCATGATCAATATGCCCAACTATTCCAATATTGAGCATGTCAGAAATCTTCACAAGTTCAGATTTCTGAGCACTATCAAAATCTTTCGATTTTGAAGTGTCAAGGTTTTCGATGTTTTGTTGTTTTTCCATATTATTTTGCTTATATCTTTATGAGAATCTTTAAGCTTTGGAGATGATGTTTAACTTAATCTTCTCATCTGTATATCTTCCTTTGCTTATAAGATATTAGTTTATGTTAATATTTCTGAGAATTATTGTTATTTAAAACTATTTATTTAGTTTCTTCTTTCTTTTCTTTAGGTTCTTTTGTCTCTTCTGCTGATTTTGTTTTATCTGGTTTTTCTTCTTTTTTATTAGTATCTATTGTTGGTTTTTCAGAGAGGGTATCAGAAGGTTTTTCTTTTTCCTTTTTTTCAGGCTCTTTTGTTTCTTCTTTTGGAGCCTCTTTCTTTTCTTCTTTAGGTTTTTCTTCTTTCTTTTCTTCAGCAGGTTTAGCTTCTTCTTTTGGCGCTTCCTCTGCTTTAGGACTTAATAAATCATTAAATTTCTTTTTTCCTTCTTTTACAAGAATTGTATTAACTTGAGAGGTTTTTAATGAGATTTCTTCCCCTCTATTTGTTTTTCTTAATCTTATTCCTTTTTTCTTGTTTTTCATTCCTGTACCATATGTTAATAATCTTCTATGATACCCAGAACCTTCTAATCCTTTAAATCCAGGAATCCCGGAAATATCAGATGTTCCGGTTATTTTTACTTCATAACCATCAAGTTCATTACTTATATCTTCTCCTTTAATAATTTCATCTATTTTTTTGCCAACTATAACTTCTGAATCTGTTTCTATTTTCAATGTTTTTCCTTTATGCGATATATTTATTTTAAATAGCATTTTGTTTTTCCTTGGTATCTTATAAGTTCATAAGAGTTTTGAAGATGAGTGGCTTTTTTCTCATTGAGTAACTATTCTTTATAAGGTATTAGATATGAATATAAAATCGGGTTTTTAAAGGTTTTGAGAGATGTTTCTTTGCAACCGAGAATAGTAATATTTTTAAACCACAAATAATTATAATTATTATAGGTATCAGGGAATGCCTTAAGCTGTTTTACAGCATCCTGCATTGTGTTCCCTGTCGTTACTTCGGTAACGCAGGCTTTTTTATATGATAAGAGTTTCAGTATTTATTGATGGAGCAAACTTTTGTTATGGAGTTAAATCGGTTAGAGAAACATATTCTGATTTTCATTTTGACTTTGGAAAGTATATTAAAAAGATTACTAAAGGATACCGTCTTATTGATGTATATTATTTTACTGCTACCTTAAAACAAACTCTGAATCCTAAAATATATATTAAACATCAAAAAATGCTTACAAGGTTAAGAAAAGCAGGATTTAATGTAATTTTATGTAAACGAAAAAGAATAAAGGATGATGAAGGGAATGTAAGGCATCAAATAAAAGAAGACGATATTAGATTAGCTTTACAAATGCAAAAAGATGCTTATGATAATAAATTTGATGAAGCTTTTTTATTTAGTGGAGATGGAGATTTTGTCCCATTACCTGAATTTTTAAGGGAAAAAGGCAAAAAGGTTTGTGTTTGTTTTTTTCAAAAAACAATTTCAGATACTTTATTAAGAGCCTGTGATTACTATTGTGAAATAATAACTAAAAAAGTTCTTAATAAATTTTTTTTAAGAGAATCTGAAGAAGATTAAATTTTTTCTAAACACCCCAAGTCACCTTTTCCTTTCTTTTAATCTCTGCTATCTTTTGCAGAGTTTGAATTTCATCTTGTGTTAAAAGATCTTTGTTTTTTTTGAATTCTCTGAATTGATTTTCTGAAATATCTGAATAAAGATAATCAACATCTATTAATTGTCTGTCAAATATTGTTCCAGGCAATGAAATTGCTATTTCTTGTCCTTGTTCTGCTTGGTCTATTTTTTTATTTTTATCTTGAATATCTTTAACTTTTGCAATTGATTTTCCATCTTTGTCTATTAAAAGAGTTCTTGGTTTTAATTTTCCTGCTTCTACTGCAATTCCAAAAACAGCAGGATTACTATTACGAAAGACAAATTGTGGAAGAACTTTTAATTTACAAATTGTTGCTAATCCCATTATTTTTTCTCTTTCAATCTCATTCTTTTTTTCTTCTTGATATTTTGTTAAATCTTCAATTAATTTGTAAATAACCTCATCTGTTAATATTTTGATTTTACTTGTATCTAGTTCTTTAATTTCCTCATCAACTTCTGTATTAAAACCAAGAATTATTGCATTTTCTGGACTTGATTTAAGATTTGTTTGAGCAGAGATTATGTCTTTTTTATTAATTTTTCCAATTCCTGCTTTTATTATTTGTATTTTTTCTTGTTTTAATAATGTGATAAGGGCTTCAAGAGAGCCCAATGAATCTGCTTTTATTATAATTCCTTGTTTGTCTGTTTTTATTTTTTCTCCAACTTCTTTTTCAAATTGTTTTTTAATTTCGTTTAAATTATCTTTGTATATTGTGAAAGGCATTCCTGGAAGAATTTCTTTTGAATTAATTAATTGCATTCTTATTCCATTTGCTGCATGGATTTCTGAGGCAGGTTTGAATTTGTTGGTAATAGGTAATATTTCTTCAAGTACACGAATTTTTGTTATGATTGGTTCATTAAAACTTGCTATTGCAATTTCATCTTTTGCTGATAATGTTCCATCATAGAGGATGGCTTCAATATATTGCATTGATTTTTCTTTTTTAATTTCTAAAATAACTCCTTTAGGCTGTTTTCCAAGTTTTAGACTTTGTTTTAAAAATTTTTGACTTAATCCACAAAAAGTCATTGTTAATTCATTAAGTCCTTCCCCTGTTTTTGCTGAGCAAGGAACTAATGCTAATTGAGATTTAAAATTTGTTACTTCATAAAAAGGTTTTGCATTAAATCCATGATGATGAAGTGCCCTGATTATTGTAAATATTTTTTCTTGAAATTGTTGACTTGTGTTTGTTGATTGTATTTTAATGCTTTCTTGTAGGTTATCTGATTGTTTTCTCCATCCAGAGATATTATCTATTTTATTTAATGCAATTATAAAAGGGGTTTTGTTTAATTTAAGAATTTCAATAACTTCTGCTGTTTGAGGCATTATCCCTTCATTTATATCTATTACAAGAATAGCTAAATCTGCTAAACTTCCTCCTCTTTTTCTTAGATTTGAAAATGCAGCATGTCCTGGAGTGTCAATAAATAAAAGTCCTGGGAATTCTAGTTTTACGCCTTTTTCTAATGCTGGGCACATCTTGTAAACAGCCTCAATAGGCATTTTTGTAAAAGATATTTTTTGAGTTATTCCTCCTGCTTCTTTTTCTTGAATACCTGTTTTTCTTAGCCTATCCAGTATAGATGTTTTTCCATGGTCAACATGACCTGCTACTGTAACGATTGGTTGTCTGATTGTCATTTTATTATAATTATCTTATCATAATTTTGTTTAAAAAGGTTGGGTTAGTGAAGATTTTATGGATGAAGGGATGGTTCCTTATAGTTTTAGGATCAAAGGAGGAATTGAACAAAATTTTGAAACTACTGCTAAAAAGATAGAAAGAGCTAAAGAAATTTATTTTAAATTGTCTTCTTTAGCAAGGTATGTAAGTATTGTAGATGAAAAAATTTTAATTGATGCAGGTAGCATGAAGCAGATAAATTTAGTTTTAGATATTTTGAAATTACCTAGCCCTTTCCCTAATATTAAGAATAGTTAGATATAAAAACACCCTAATTCTTGTTTTTTTATGGAGAAAAAAACAATTTCAGAAATAAATGAAATGTATGATTTAGAAATAGATAAGATAGTTGGAAGCATAAAGGAGAAAAAAGCTGAAAAAGTTTTACTTCAGTTTCCAGAGGGATTAAAACCTTATTCTACTGTAATTAGTGAAGAAATTGAAGGCCGTCTTTTAGGAAAAGATGGTGACAAAAATAGATTTGAATGTCAGTGTTTTATATGGTTAGGAGATTGTTTTGGTGGTTGTGATATTCCTTTAGGTGTTGATAAGATTGGAGTTGATTTAATTGTGCAATTTGGGCATAGTAAGTGGTAATCACCCAATAAGTAACTTAGCACTAATTAAAATTAATAAGCCAAGAATTATTGATAATATGTTCCCTAAGATTTTTGCTAGTTTTTTTTCTTTGAAAACTTCAGGCACTAAATCCATTAATGCAATATAAATAAAACCTCCTGCTGCAAAAGGTAAAAGATATACTGCATATTGATTTAGATTTAAGAAATAAAAGCCTAAAATTCCTCCTAAAACTGCTGTTAATTGAACTAAGAAATTATAAAAAAGAGCTTTTTTTCTTGTAAATCCTCCATGAATTAAAACTCCAAAGTCACTAATCTCTTGAGGAAGTTCATGAGCCATTATTAATAAACTTGCTATTATTCCAAATGGAATTGAAATTATAAAAGAAGAAGCAATAATTAAGCCATCTATAAAGTTATGAATAGCATCTCCATATAAAATTAGATAAGTAAACACATGTTCGCATTTTCCTTGTTTACCATGACAATGGTGCCAATGCAGGATTTTTTCTAATAAATAAAATGCAACTACACCTAAAACTAATATTAAAATTGTTTTTTGAGCTTTTAATACTGCAAGAGATTCAGGAATAAAATGAAATAATGCTCCACCAAGAAGAGCTCCAATTGAAAAAGAAACTAGAAAAATAGTTATTTTATTTAAGAATTTTTTAGAAAAGAAAAAAGAAAAAGCCCCAGATAATGCTAATAAGCCGTTAATGCCGGTCATTAAAATTATCCATAATAAGATATGCATCTGTTTTTTGCCTCTTTTTTATTATTAGTATCTTATAAGCATTCTTAAGTTTTGTCATGAGTAACTTAAGCTTATCATCTTCAAAGCTCTAAGTTTTATAATATATTGATTATTAATTTATAGTAAATTTTAAACCAACCCAGTAAACATTAAGATACCTAAGGTTGTTAGGATTAACCCTTCAATAAGGTGTAGATATTTTATGTTTTTCTCTTTCCATCCAGATACTTTATCTACTGTTGTTAAACCAAAATAAATAAATAAAGTTATTACAATCATTGGTAAAACAAAAATAATATTATAAAGTAATAACCAGGGAATTGTTTTAAAGAAATTTAATACAGAGAGTTTTCCTGATGCGATTATATAAGGGCCTATTGTGCAAGGCAATAGAAATAGTGTGATAATCAATCCGATAATAAAAGCTCCTTTTGGAGAAGTTATTTTTTTAATTAGTTGCTTGACTCTTGGACGCATTTTTAATGGCATTTCTGTTCCTAATCCTCCTGGTTTGTATATAAAAAAATCTTTAAGATTTAAAATTCCAAGAATTATTGCAAAAATTCCAAATCCTTTAAATACATAGTTTGAAAAATTTCCGGTTTCAGGAATTACATGAGAAAAAAATTGAATCATAATCATTCCATAAAGAAAATATAAAATGAAAACTGCAAGAGTGAATGCTAATCCTCCTAAAAGAACCTTTCTTTTTTTTGTTGGGTCTTGGGTTAATAATGTTATTAATACAATCGCCATTACTGCTAATGCACAAGGATTTATTGCATCTACTGCTGCTAAACTTATTATCTCTACAAAATTTACCATTTTTTATTTTATCTCTTTATAATTTATTTATTACTGATATTTTATTTTTATCTCTCTATATGAATCTTAAGTTATGATCTTTTGTTTCTTAAACTAATCCGATTGTGTATCTTTAAGTTTTATAAGATATTAATTTTATTTATTATAGTTTTTTTATTTAAATTTTAACAACCTGTCAGTTCTTTTAATTGCTCTATTGATTGTTTTCCAACATGGTTTTCATTATTAATAATCCAAGTTGGAACATATAATATATTATTTTCTTGGCATTGTTCTTGATTTGTTGTACAATCTATAATTTTAAAAAATTCGATGTATTCTTCTAAATCCTTTTTTTGTGTAGCACAATGTCCGCAAGTTTTTGATACATATAATTCTGAATTTTCTCCAATACATTTCATAACTTCTTCGTCATGGTTTCCATTTGCTTTTATTAAAGATATTATTGATATTATACCAATAACTACTGCTATTAATATGATGAATATGAAAATTTCTTTTGTTTTCATAATATATATTATCTGTTTTTGTTTTTAAAGGTTTGTTTGAAACTGGTTACGAGTTTTTATTTTTAGATATTTGATTTTTTATTATTTTTAATAAACAAAAGAGGGAAAACAATATCACTTAAACAGCAGGGTAGCCAAACTGCAATAAATAAAAATACGAAAACTATGATAATTAAAATTAAGTTTATGGTTTCTCCTAATGCCATGATAATATGAAATAAAGAGGCCCATATGCTTAGTAAGACATGTCCAGCATGAGGAAACTTTGTTTTTTGATAAAAACAAGCAATTAAAATACCTAAAAAAGCTAAGGGATTTACCAACCACCATCTTTCAATAAATCCTAAGTGAATTCCTTTATTTGGAAGATTAAGTAGAACTTCCCCTAAATAAGGAATTATTGAATCACTTAATGTCGCTATCCCTATTGAACCAATATATCCTATTAAAATTAAAAGAAAAGGATTAATTTTTTTATTATATTTTTTAGTATAGATTATATACATTGATGTTGTTACAAGAGCACTTAAAAGGACATGTAATGGATGTAATGTATAGAAAAGATTATATGAAATATTTTTAGGAATATTATAAAAAAATAACATGATAATAACTCCTGTTATTGCTCCAAAAATTGTAAAAGGAGAGTGGTTTTTTAGTTCTTTAATAATTATTTTTAACATTTTTTTTTATTTCTTTAATTATCTTTTGAAATGTTTCTTTATATTTGGGGTTTATTTCAACAACTGGCTTCATTTTTATTGTTGAATCAACAAAATCTTTTTTATAAGGGATTTTTCCTATAATTGGAATTTTATTATTTTTTGCAAAGGACTCTATTTTTGAATAAAAGTTTTTTGCTAAATCAAATTTATTGATTACAATTCCACTTTTGATTTTAAAATGATTTGCTAAATACAAAACTCTTTTTAAATCATGTAATGCAGAAGGTGTTGGTTCTGTAACAGCAATTATATAGTCTGTTCCAACTAAAGAAGCAATTACAGGGCATCCAATTCCAGCAGCAGAATCTATTATCATGATGTCAGACTTTAATTTTTTATTAATTTTATCTGAGTATCTTCTAACTTCACTTACAACTTCTCCTGAAGCTAATTCTCCTAATTTAAGCTCTCCTGTTACTAAATCTATATTATAATTTTTTCCAGTATAAATTGTTCCTATTTGTTTTTTTGTCATTGATATTGCATTTGTAGGGCATACCATCATACATGCTTTGCAACCAATACATACATCTTTTACAAAAGCTGGAAATTTATCTTTTACAAAAACTATTGCATTTTGTTTGCAAATAGAAGCACATTTACCACATTTTGTACATTTTTCAAAATCCCAGTCTGGGATTGGTTGATAAACATTTGCGTACTTTTTTTTTCTTATAGATAATAAAAGATGGTCATTTGGACATTCAACATCAGCATCAATTAACATTGTTTTATTTTTTTTAGCAAATTCTACTGCTAAAGATGTAGCTACTGTAGACTTACCAGTTCCACCTTTTCCACCTGTAACTGCTATTTTCATTTTTTATCTCCTGTGTATTTTATGACTAGTACCATCTTTATGTATACATTTCCCTTTAGAATGTTTATGTTTTTTATGGTGTTTTGCATGTTTTTTATCTGACATTTTATTTGCCTTCTGTATTTATTTTTTAGTTTAGTTTTTATTCATGACCCTTCTCTTTCTTTATCCCATAACCCTTACCTTTTCCAGGGCTACACATATCTTCTCCTTGCTTAATTTCCCTTTTAATAAAACTTCTAATTACATCATTTACTTTTCCTTGTACACCTGTGATTAACTTAATTCCAAATTGCTCAAAAAGTTCTTGCGCCCTAGATCCTGCTCCTCCAGCAATAACACAATTTACACCTTTTTCTTTGAAAAACTTTGGAAGAAAACCAGTCATATGCCCTGGATTAAAAATTATTTTTCTATCTTTAACTTTGTTATTTTTAATTTCCACAATAGTAAATTCTGGACATCTACCAAAATGTTTAGACACTTTTTCTGAATCTGTTGATATTGCTATTTTCATTGTTTTCGTTATTATTTTTAATTATTTATTTCAAGCCTATATGTTGAGGGCCAGTTGCATTTGTTAATTCTTTTAATTTTCCTTTAATAAAATCCTGCACAACATCATTAATTTTTCCTTTTCCTTGATAAATTTTAATTTTAAATTGCCCAAATACAGAAAATGCTCTTGGACCAAGATTAACAGTTATAATTGCATCTACTTTTTGATTTGCAACAATTTCTCCTGCAGTAATTCCTGCCCCCCCCATTTGAGCTTTAGCTGTGTTTTCAATTGCTTTAAAATCTTTGATTTTATTTTTTTCTATTTCTACAATTAAAAAATAATTGCATCTTCCAAATCTTGCATCTACATCACATTCTAAAGTTTTTCCTGTCGAACTTATTGCTATTTTCATTTTTATACCTCCTTGCATTAATTTTTTATTTTGATAGTATATTCAAAATATTTATCATAAGGAATAAACCATTTAATAGTTTCTTCAATAGTTGCTTTTTCTATTATTTTTCTAAATAATCTTATTGAATTTCCGTGAGCAGAAATAGCTACATTTACTTGATTCTTCTTCATGAACTTTATTAAAAACTTAATGAATTTTTTAACTCTTTTTTCAACTATTTTAAAACTTTCGCCCCCTGGAATTGGATTATCCCAACCCCTATGAATTATTTTATATTTTTCTTCTCCTAAAAACTTTTCAACTTTTTTTCTTAATTTTGGGGATAAATTTTCAATTGCATCTCCTTCAACCCTTAAATTATAGGCGTGCTTTCCAATTTTTTTAATAAAGGAATCATGGGAGGTTCCTTCTAAATCTCCATAGCTTCTTTCAATCATCCTATTATCTTTAATGAGTTTTTTACACTCTGGATGATATTTTAAAACATATTTTAAAGTATTTTTAGAGCGGGGTAAATAAGTGTAAAATGCAACCTGAAATTTCTTGTTTTTTAATTTTTTAGCTATTGTTTTAGCACTTTTAATTCCTTTAGGGGTTAATTTAGACTTCTTTTGTCCAGTAAAAATTCCTTTTTCATTATAATAAGTTTGTCCATGTCTAAACAAATAAATTTTAAGATTTTTCATTTTTTTGCTTCCTTTTGATTTTTTCTTTATCATGCTTTACTGCTTTTTGTGGACAAATTTCATGACATTTTTTACATCTAATACATTTTTTCATATCTATTAATGCTTTTCCATTTTCCATACTTATAGCATTAACAGGGCACCCCTCAACACAAATTCCACAACCAACACATATATTTTCATCTACCCAAGGCATTTTTATCTCCTCCTTTGCTTTCTTTATTTTTTTGAACAAATAAACCACAATGGCAATGTCCTTGAGATTTTATCTCTTTTTTATGAAAAATGCAAGGACAAATTATTTGTTTGTCTTTTTCTTTGTTTTTTGCAACTAATCTGCATGGGCAATAAAACTCTCCAAACTTTTTTTTATTTTTAAGCATTCCTTTAATATTCATCTTAACAATTGACTTATTTGGATTTAATTTAAAGCCTTCTTTTTTAGCATATCTTTCAAGTTTTTGAGTTAAATTTTTAATTATTTTATTTTCCATTTTCAAGTTCAATTGCATCATTTGGACAAGCATGCATACATGCTCCACATTTCTTGCAATTTTTAGTATCTTTAACTACTGCGTTTCCATTTTTAATTTCTAAAACACCAAATGGGCAAACTTCTACACAATTTCCACACCCATCGCATTTTTCTTTGTTTATTTTTACCATTTTTACTTTAATTTTTACAATAAGGACAAGAATTTCTACTTGGGATTCCTTTTATATATTTTTTATAAAATTTTGCATGTTCTTGACTACAAAAAGTTTTTATTACTTTCTCTTTAAATTCTGGAACTTTTACTTCTGCAAATACTTCCTTTCCTTTTTCGATTTTAATTCCACAATATAGGCATTTTTTTTAAATAAACTCATTTTCTTTTTATTCTTTATTTTTTATATAAGGACATTTATTTTCTTCTACTTTTTTATCTAAAACTGCCCTTATAAATTCATTACATGATTTAAATCCACATTTACCACAATTTAAATTAGGAATTCTTGATTTCAATTCTTTTCCTTGATTATATCTATTTAATGTTTCTTCAGAATCTAATATTTTATTACCATAGCAATATCCGCATATTCCAGTAGGCATAGAGTGTTTTAAAGTAAGAATATTTTTTACTTCTTGAGATTCTTTTATTTTTTCAGCTACATCAATTGCTCCTTCTCCAGTTAAACCATTCCCATCAATTATCAAAGCATTTTTATTTACTTCTAAAATCTTGCTTCTGAATATTTCTCTTTCTGCTTGGGAAATTAAATCTCCTTTAGATACAACAATTACATCGGCATCAGTTAGTAAAGGACCATAACCAGAAGGTTTTCCAGCTAAAATATTTAAAACATTTACAGCTAATCCTTCATTTACATAAGGAGAACATCTTAAACATAAACCTGCGGTTTCTATAATTATCAAATCTTTGTCTTTATGTTCTTTAATTATTTTTGGAATTTCTAAAGCAGCATAATGGTCTGGACATGCTTCTCCAGAAATTTTATTTTCTGTGCTTATTCCAAATTTTTGTTTGATTAATAAATCATCATCTGTATTCAAAACATCAAATTTGACATAATGAATTTTTAAATTTTTTAATTCCTGAATTATAAATTTAATTATACTTGTTTTTCCACTTCCAGGTGTTCCCCCAAAAATTATAACTTTCATTTTTCTTCTCCTGTTGGTGTACATATTAATTTTAGTTTATTTATTTTTTTACCTTCTCTTATTTCTTCTCTTATATCTAAGATATAATCATTTATCCATGAAAGATAATGTGCAATTCCTTTTTCCTTTATAGAAGTATGAATCACCTTGCTGATTCCACCATTTTTCATAACAAATCTTTTATCAGTATCTAAAGCAAGTAAAGGATCGTGAGTGACTAAAAAAATTATTTTGCCTTTTTGAATAAGAAGATTAAGGGCCTGTTTTATTTTTATTCCTGCATTTTCTATTTCATCAATTAAAATTATTGGGGATTCACTAATATATGCTAAATCAGCAACCATTAAAGCTCTTGATTGCCCTCCAGATAAAATTAGTAAGTTAGTTTCTTTTTTTATTTTTTCACCAGTTATTTTATTAGCTTCAATTATTACTTTTTTTATAATTTTTTCTGTTTCTTCTTTTGTATTATGTTTCCCCCTGGTTATTATGTGTGTTTTTAGAAAATCATAAACAGTTGTGTCTGTCATGAAATTCATATGTTGGGTTAAATAACCAATTATTTTAATAGTTGGGTCTGTTTTTAAATTTTTGTTAGGTTTTTCTCCATTAATAAAAATTTTTCTTTTAGTTTTTGTTTCTCCATAAGCTAACTTTTCAATATCATAAAGCAATTGACTTTTTCCTGAACCTGTATGTCCAACTATCCCTATTTTTTGTCCTTCAAGAATTTCTATTTTTTTCTTGCTTTCTTTCTCTTTTTTCTTATTGTACCCAGGTAAAATACTAATATTTTTAATTTTCATATTATTCTTCCAAATTTTTATCAAACCATTCTTTTACTTGTTCTTTAGGCAAGGCTCCAACAAATTCAGCTATTTGTTTTCCTTGTTTAAACATTTTTACACTTGGTATTGACATTACGTTATATTGTTTGCTTGTTTCAGGAGCCTCATCTACATTTATTTTTACTAAAACAAATTTGTCTTTGGATTCTTCTTCAAGTTCTTCTAAAATTGGGCCCAGTATTAAACATGGTTGACACCATTGTGCCCAAAAATCTACAACTATTGGTGTCTCTTTTGAGTTTTCTATTACTTTCTCTTTAAAATCTATATCTGTTACATCCATAACCATTTTGTTTTTCTCCTTACAGTTTATTTAAGAATTTTTATCTTCTTGTCATAAGGCTTTGGCATTTAGGACATTTTTGTTTGTTGCAAGGAATTCCTATTTGATGGGTTGTTGTTGCTCCGCATTTTGGACAGATGCAATCTCCTCCCGGACCTGCTGCAAAGCCACCCATTCTTCCTCTGCCAGCTCTTCTTCCTGCACCTTTTCTTGTTGGCTGAACCATTTTATAATCACCTCCTTGAATTTTAATCGCCTTTCCATTGATTATAGCATCTGAGATTTTTTTTCTTGCAGATGTTAAAATTCTTGATAAAGTTGGTTGTGATACTTGCATTTGTTTTGCTGCTTTGCTCTGTTCTATGTTTTTAAAATCAACAAATCTTATTGCTTCAAATTCTGGCATGTTTAATGTAGTTTCTTCTAATTCTATTATTCTTATTCCTGCAGGTTTAAAATAATAAGAGTTTGGGCGTCCTCTAATTCTTCTTTTTATACAAGGTCTTGGCATTTTATTTTGTTTTTTGGTTTTGAGTTCTTCTTCCAAAACCCCTTCCCCTACCTAAGCCCCTTCCAAGTCTTCTTCCTGCAATTGGTTTTGCTCCTTTGCAATTTCCCATTTGCCTTCCTGTTTTAGGCCCTTTTCCTTCAGGTCCTGTTCTATCTTGTCCTGGCATTTTGTTTTTCTCCTGCTTTCGCATAATTTATTTGAATATGAAATTTTGATAATTTGGTAATTTATTTTTTAATACTGATTCATATAATTTTAAGTACATTTTTCCTGCTAAAGGAATTTTTGAAATTTCATGGTTTAAAGGAGATAAAACTATAATTAGATTTTCTAGTTTTCTTTGTTTATTATTTTGTTTCATTGTGTTATGAATAAGTATTCAATACTATTTAAATGTTTCTATTTTGAATAAGTATTCATAATTAGTAAGAAGAAAAGATACTTAATACCTACTTAGATTGAAGTAGTGGCACATCCCTGTAGAACCTTACAGGATTATAATTTTTAAAATCAAATATGTTATTATGTCTTTTTTCATAATATATTATCTGTTTTTGTTTTTAAAGGTTTGTTTGAAACTGGTTACGAGAATGATTAATATTGAGTGATTAAAATTCCTTTTTCAGTCACATAAGGATATGCATCTAGAGAAGATTTTGTGATTTTCTCTCCCTTTGGGAGTCTAAGATTTCCCACTAAATTTTTATCTGCTGATAATGCTGCATGTATTTTATTATCAGCAATTACTACATAAGTCATTGAGGAAAGAGGATCGGGAGTCCCTGATTGGTCAAAGACTTGTAGTGGTTGATATTAGTATCACATAAATTTTAAAGCTTTAACTTATGTTGTGTGAGGCTTGATTATGATTAAAGATACTAAGGAAGCCACGGGCTTTAGCCCGTGGAGGATGTCACTATTTTGAATAAGATTCAAATTGTTCTAGACTTTCTCTATAAAGAATGTTTTCGTCTGTTAACTGAGAATCTAATCTATCCTTTCTTTTTATTTTATTATTAGTTGTGATATTCCCATTTGTTAATATTCTTTCTCGCCCTTCAATTATTGTTCTTACAAAATCTCCTGGGTCTCTTCTTCGTAGCCCGTCAGTATTTTCATCATTAACAATTTTTTTAAAAAAATAATCGCTTTCATCTAAAACTTTTGTCGCACCTATTTTATAAAAGATTGTAGTTTTATCTTTTTCGCGTATGAAATATTTTTTAATTTCTTTAATTGGACTTTTAAATTTGTATGTGGTTATCCTTAATGTTCTGCCATCATTAAGTATATTAAAAAAAGGTTTTCTTTCTCCTTTAAAAACTTCGAGAGCCACATATTTATTTGATTCTTTATGGATTAGCACTCCTTCAGGAAAATATCCTTCAACAGCATTTGCCACAAGAGTGGCTTTTTGTTTTGTTTCTCTGTAAGGAATTCTTTTACGTTCGTCTGGAAGGATTGAATCTATGTTTACTGTTGGGAATGAATTTATACAACCAATAGTAATTAATGCTAATAAGCTTAATCCTGTAGCTAAAATAACCTCTCTTAGTCTTTTCATATTTTAATTAGGAATTAAGGGTTTATAGAATTTTGTATATAACGCCCACACCAAGCGTTCAGAAAAATAATAACGCCGTTGTTTATTGATAAAATAAGTGATTTAAGGTTTTTAAAAGTTGCTTGCTACTGGAGAGGTGCAGAACCCTCAGAATTTCTTTTGGAAAATTGTAAAGAAATAAGTCCTAAGATAAATTAAACAATCTTCAACATGATTTTTTTGTTTTCAGTAGCTTTTCAACTAAATTCTTAAAAGATAACTCTGCGATGGGATCATTCTTTATTTCCCCAATCTTGTGGGCATTTCCAACAACTATTGGGGGAATGATAATACAACCCATAGATAATAGAAAATCCAATAGATTATTCAAAACTTGTATTTTTCCATTGCCTTCTGGTCTGCCTATACAAACTATTCCTCAAATTTTAGGAGGATGCAATGGGATAATTGGAATCATTATGGAGAAGATGTTAAAGATTGGAGGAAGGATTTAATTCATTATCTTCAGATATGTGGAATCTCTTATGATTATGAAAAGAGGCAATTTATCCAAGGAGATCAAGAATTAAGTTTGAAGGAGACAATTTATAAGACTGACATTCTAAAATGTGAATTTGAGGATATTTTTTATAAGAAACTTGTGTTAGAGATTAACAGAGCTTATAAAGTTGGAGCATATACCGGGGCATTTATTCTCTGTAGAAAGCTAATTGAGAATTTGATTATTGATATTTTAAGAAAGAAATTTCCCCCAAATGAAGAAAACTTAAAGATTTATTACAGAAAAGATGATGGAAGATTTCATGATTTTACAATTCTTTTACAAAAATTAGAAGAAAGGAAATATGGGATGTGAAAGTTTAAAATGGGAAATAATCATATTTATAAGTCTCAGTTATTCTCAAAATATCAAAATCTCTGATTATATTGGAGAATTTTTTTCTTATATCAGTTAAAATCTTGTAAAGTTCATCCTCATTCTCTGTTTCAAACTCAATTTCTAAATCCCAACTTCCAATCAGCTTTAAAAACTGAGTAACTTTTTTATGGTTTGAGACATATTGTTTAATTTTGTTTTCAGCTTCTTGATCAAAATTCTTAGTTCTAAAAATAACTTTATAATGATTTATCCCTAAATTATGAAGATTAAGATAAGTTCTAAATTGAATGATTATATTTTCTTTAGTTAATTTTTTTATTCTATAACTTATAGTGTCTCTAGTTAAATGAGTTTTCTCAGCCAAATCCACAATATTTATTCTTGCATTTTTTGAGAGCTCTTTTAAGATTTTTTGGTCTATTTCATCTAATTTATAGATTTTACTTGGAATTCCATAAATAAATTCAGAAGGTTTTGTTTCTGTTAAATATTCTCTTGCATAAACTGGAGAATATTCTGTTAATAATACATCTTTTAGAAGAATAAATTTAGAAAATTTATTCATAAACTGATTAAGAATCTTTCCAAATTTAAAATTTGATTTTGCTAATATGGAAACTGCTAAATCCCAATTACCCCTTATCTGAGCAACCCAAACAGAATTTTTATTATTATTCCAATAATCCACAATTCTTTTTTCATCTTCTAAATCTGTATTTTGAAACTTAAAGTATATTTTATATTGTGAAAACCCTAATTTAGTAATATCAATAACTGTATAATATTGAAAGATGATCTTATTTTTTTCAAATCGTTTAAGGCGATATTCAACAGCAGGCTTACTTAACCCTACTTTTCTTGCAATTTGGCTATTGCTATAGCGAGCATTTTCATCTAACATAGTTAGGATTCTTTTGTCTTTTTTGTCTAATTTTACCATATTATTTAATTAATAAGGGACATGTTTATAAATCTTGCGTATAAGTAAGAAAATAGAGTAATAAGTATTAATTATGTGTCATATATTTCTGTATTTACAACGGAGGAAGAAATATGGAATTAGAAAACATAGCTGAAAAAACTAAAGATAGCAAAGTTCAGTTGTTCAAGCAGAGAATGCTAAATTGGCAAAATCCAGTAGAATATGTTAATAACATGTATGGAAGCCATCCAGGAGACGACGATAGTGACTACTTTAGAACTATTTACGCTAAGTAAGTTTCTTCTTAAAAATGGAATTAGAAAATAATTTTTGTAATTGGAAATCTAATATAGAAAATTTAATTGAAGGTCATCCCCTTCAAATTATTAGTTGGGAAGCAACAAGAAAATGTAATCTTAGTTGTAAACATTGTGGATCTCCTTCTGAAGCAGTACAATTGCCTGAAGAATTATCTTCTAAAGAAGTTATAGGAGCATTTAAACAGATAGAAGAGGATTTTGATATGTCTCATTTTAGACATGTAAATATAACTGGTGGAGAGCCATTAGTTAGAAAAGATTTGCCTTATATTTTAGAAAATATTAGTCAAAGCCCTCATTACAGAAATATTGATATTCAAACTAATGGAGTTGTTCTTGGAAAAAATTCTGATTTAATTAAAAAATTAAAAAAATTTGGAGTTACAGGAATTGGGGTTAGTATTGATGGAGATAGAGAATCACATGATTCTTTTAGGGGAATGAGGGGAAGTTATGATTTAGCTGTAAAAGCTGCTAAAAGTGCTGTTGATGAAGGATTGACTGTAACTGTTTCTACTGTTGCTCATGCAAAGAATGTTGATCAAATTCCACAATTATATGAATCTGTAAAAAGAGAAATTAGACCAAGAACATTTAGAGTAATGACTATAGATCCTTTAGGTAGAGCAGATCTTAATAAAGAATATCTTTTATCTTCAAATCAAACAAAAGAAGTGATAAGCTTTTTGCAAAGAGAATATGCAGATAACTGTGAAAAATATGGAAACTCAAATGAAACAATGGTCGAATTAGGGTGTGGTGGATGGTTAGGAAAAGATATTGAAGGAACTATTAGACCTTTTATTTTTCATTGTGTCGCTGGAATTAATAATCTTGGAATTTTATATGATGGAAAATTAGCTGCATGTTCAAACATTCCTAGGGAGTTTGGTTTTGAGGGAGATTTAAGAAAAGACAGAATAAGAGATATTTGGGATAATAAATATCAGAAGTATAGGAAGTTTGAATGGAAAAAAACAGAAGATTGCCAGAGTTGTGGAGAGTGGGACTATTGTCATGGTGGGCCCATGCATAAAATGAAACCTGATGGATCAAGAACAGATTGTCTTTATCAAATTATAAACAAGGAGTAGAATTGGGAGATAAAATGCAAAAAATAACTCTCTTAGGATTAGATCAAGATAAAGACAAAACAGGGATAGTAAGTAGTAATGAATCCTGTGAATTTATTGGAATAGAATATATCAGTGCTTATGCAAATCAGAATGGATTAAATGTTCAAGTTAAACATAATTCTTCAAGTATACAAGAAATATTATCCGAAAATCCTAGTGTTATTGGATTATCTGTGATGGCAAGTAATTATGAACCATCAAAAAGATTTAGTAGAAAATTAAAGGATGCTAATAGAGATATAAGAATTGTTTGGGGAGGGCCACAGGCAACCAATTATTATGATAGAGTTCTTAAGGAAGGATGTGTAGATTATGTAGTTATTGGAGAAGGTGAAAAAACTTTTTTTAATTTAGTTAATAATCTAAAAAATTCTTTAGATCCTCATTCATTAGAAGGGATTGCTTTTTTTGATGGAGAAAAGATTGTTAAAACTAAAAAACAAAGGAGATTAACATCAGAAGAACTTAATTCAATTGATACTAAATTAATACATCCAACTAAAGATTATAAAACTTTTTTTGCAAAACAAATACCTCATTCAGTTCCTCATTCTGATATGCGTCTTGCTATGTTAGTTGGATCAAGAGGTTGTTGGAATGATTGTAGTTTTTGTTCAAGTAATTCTATATGGGGGAGAAGAATAATATATAGATCTCCAGAAAATGTTGTAGATGAGTTAGAGCATCTTGTTGAAGATAAGGGTGTAAATTTTGTATTCTTTGGAGATGATGATTTTCTTACAAATCAAAATTGGTGTAGGTCTATTGCGGAAGATATAGTTAAAAGAGGAATTAAAGTTAAATATCATGTTATGGGGAGTGTTAGATCTGCATCTAAATTTAGCGATTATGATTTATTAAGAGAAAGTGGTTGTTGTGAAGTTACACTTGGAATGGAAACAACAAATCAGCAGATATTAAATTCAATTGGAAAAGGGTATGAAATTTCTACTTTGCCTTCTGTTTCAAATGAAATTACAGGTCATGATATACATTTAGGATTATATTATATGTTGGGATATCCGGAACAAACATCAGAAGATTTAAAGCAGGACTTAGAATTTGTTAAAAAAATTCCATTTAGTAGAATAAGGGCTGTTTTTTTGACTCCTTATCCAGGAACAAGACTTTATGATAAAGTTGAAAGAGAAAATCTTTGGTTAGATGGATATAAAAGAAAATGGTCTATGCTTACTAATGATAGACCTGTAATTAAAAGCAAAGCAACACCTAAAGAACTAATAGAAGCTAGAAAGAATGTTCTTAAATTATATTTCTCAGATGATTATAAAACAAGAATGAAAGTAATGTATGAAGGAGATCCAAAAAGTGAACAGGCATTTAATGAGTTTCAAAAGTACTTAAAAGAAGTTCTTTAAAAGGGATAATAATTTAACTTATAGTTATCTGAAATTAAGATAATTTCATATTGGGTTATTAATTGACCAAATTCTTCTCTAAATTTTCCTAGATGTTCATAAATCTCATCTCCTTCTTCCATTTCAAATTCTAATTCCGCATCCCAACTTCCGATTAATTTTAAATATTGTGTTCCGAATTTATGTTTTTTAATATAATCTACAATTTTTTCTTCATTATTTTCATCCAATCCTTTAAAATTTAAAAGAATTTTATATATTTTATATCCTAGTTTATTAAGATTAAGATGTATCCTAAAACCTGCGATAATACCTAATTTTTTTAATTTTTTTATTCTATAAGCAATAGTATCCCTATCTTTTTTAACTAACTTTGAAAGTGATTCTATAGAAATTCTAGCATTGTTTGATAAATGTTGTAAAATTTTTTTATCAGTAGGGTCTATTTTTATTTCTTCTTTTTTTAAGGAATATTTAAAGTGTTTTTTCTCTTTTCCTGGTTCTAAAAAAGATCTTGTGAATACTGGAGAATATTCTGTTATAAAAACAACTTTACTAAAAATAAATTTAGAGTATTTATACATGAATTTTCTAATAACTTTTGCTAACTCTACTTCATTTTTACATAATAAAGATACTCCCAAATCCCAACCTCCCCTAAGAGATCCAACCCAAACAGAATTTTTATCTTTTGCCCAATAAGATATTATATCTTTTTCTTTATTAGGATCTGTATTGTGATATTTAAAATATAATTTATATTGTGTATACCCTAATTTATTGAAATTAATAATAGTATAAAAAAAATCTATAATTTTCTCTTTGATTAATCTATTTATTCTATATTGTACTTTACTCTTTGAGCATTTTGTGATACTTGACAGTTTTTTTAAAGAAATTCTTGAATTAAGATCAAGTTCATGCAAAATTTTCAAATCTATCTTATCTAATCTCATATTGTACATATAAGAAGATTATTTATAAATCTTTCGTATTTGTAAGAAAATAGGACCTATTATCTATATTAATAAGGATTTGGCATAGGATTTAATGAACCCTATACAAATATTTTACGATAGTCCTTATTTTGAGAACTTAAATGAAACAGAACCATTCCAAAGATACTTAGAAGTGGAACAGGATAAAACCAGAGAATCAATCAAAGGAGGAAGAGTTTTAGATATTGGATGCGGAAGTGGAAGAAGTACAGCAATACTTTCTGGCGTTGCTGATGAAGTAATTGGAATTGATTTTAGCGAAAGATTATTGAATCAGGCAAGAAAAATATTACAAAGAAATGAAAATGTAAGATTTTACTTAGAAGATGCCAAATCTATGCATTTTAAGGATTCTAAATTTGATCATGTATTTATGCTTTGGAATACTTTTGGAAACTTATATTCTGTAAGAGACAAAGTTTTACAAGAAGCAAAAAGAATTGTTAAGCCAGAGGGAAATATTTATCTTAGTGTTTTTTCGGAAAATGTTTTACCATCATATCTTAATATGTTAAAGCAAAATGGATTAATAATTGAACATCAAGATGAAAATTATGTTTTTCTAAGAGAAGGGTTAGTTTCTGAAAGATTTAATAGAGAGAAATTAGAAAAAATATTAGATAAAGCAGGTTTAAAAGGAGATATTCAACCTCTTACAGATATTGCTTATTGGTGTGAAGTAAAGAATTCTAAATTCTCTTAATTTCACCATTACTATTAATTCTTATCAATGATTTAACACTGGCAGTTCTATCTTCATTTCTGGTTTTTTGAAGTAAACCTACTTTTTCAAGCATACTTGTATATTCTACGGTTATGCTATAATTCAATTTTAAAAGCTTACTCAACTCTGTAACTGTGTAAATTTTATTAGAACACAATTTAATTATCTTCAACCTATATTCATTGTCTAAAGCTGAAAAGATTTGTTTTAATCTCCCCATTTCTCATTTTTGAGAAAAAGGAGAATAATTGTTCTTCCTCTGTCTTAGATTATTTAATCTTGGATAGCTTCTTGCTCCTTTTTTACTTCCCATTGCAATATTAATGCCTTTTTCCATATCAAATATGTAATCTAAGATTCTTTTAGAATTAAATTCACGTATTTCAGGAAGACTTCCATTAAGCTTAGCCTTCCAATTCAAGTACTTCTCTTCGTGTTTATATGGGTCTATTTTCATAGATTATTCTTTTTTTACAGGTTTATTAACAACCTGTATAAAAGTTGTACCCCTTAAATATGCCAGAAAGGTATAACGCCCACACCAGGAATCGAACCTGGGAGTCCAAAGGACCAAGATTTCCAATCTTGTGCAGTACCACTGTGCCATGCGGGCATTATTGTCATGATTTTGTTAATTATGTTGTGTTTTTAAAAATATCCTTTTTAATATATATATGCTTTAAAACCGAAATCTTCTATAATTAATACTAATAATTAAGCAAATAACTAGTATTTTATAAAACCTAGAGAGATACAGATGATAAGTTTAAGCTATTCATCTTCAAAGCTTATAGTTTATAGAAATAGATAAATAATCAAATAATAAAAATGGGTCTGTTTTCAAGATTTAAAACAAGCAATACACTGTATTTTCCAGGTTGTGTAACATATTTTAAATTTAATGAGAATTTTGAATTATATAAAAAGATTTTTTCTAAGCTTAGAATTGGTTTTAAGATTATAGATAAGAAAATTTGTTGTGGGCTTCCTGCTTTTGAAGCAGGTTATGAGGTTGAGGCTCGAAAGTTAGCACGAAGGAATTTTGAGATTTTTAAAGAACAAGGGATTAATGAGATTATTACTGCATGTCCTGCTTGTTATAAAATGTTTTCACAAGATTATCCTGAAATGCTTCCTGATTGGGACATAGAAGTTAAGAATTTATGGGAAATTATTTTAGAAAAATTAGAGAATAAACCTCGTTTAATTAAAAATCAAGCTATGAAATTAGTTACTTATCATGATTCTTGTTATTTAGGAAGATATTGTGGAATTTATAATACTCCTCGTAGGATTTTAGAACTAATTGGTTATGAAATAAAAGAAATTCCAGATTCAAAAGAAAATAGTATGTGTTGTGGAAGTTGTGGTGGATTAACAAGAATTAATCCTAAATTAGCAGATGAAATTGCAAAACAAAGACTTTTACAATCTAAAAGAATTGGTATAAATAATATAATTGTTTCTTCTTTAAAGAATCATCAATTATTAAACAAAAATGCTGAAGAGTTTGATATGAAAGTTTTAGAATTTTCAGAAGTCTTGGCAAAAGCTTTAGGAATTAAAATAAAGGAAAAAGAAATTCCAGAAGAATTTATAGAAGAAGAATTAGAAGAAGATTATGATGAAGTGGAGGTTTAGATAAGTAAACTAGTATCTGATAAGCATAGGGAGATATGAAGATGAGAAGAAAGAACTCTTTGTATAACTTAAAGATTTATAGAGATATGGAGAAATAAAATATGAATAAAAAAATAATAACCTGCTATAATACTGATGCCTCGCGTTTAATTGGAAAAGCAGAGAAAGTAGCTTTTCCTAAAAAAATAGAGGAAGTTCAAGAACTGGTTAAAAAAGCTAAATTAGATGTTGTTCCAAGAGGTGCAGGTACTGGTTTAGTTGGGGGATGTATTCCTGATAATTCTTTGGTTCTTGATATGGGAAAAATGAATAATATTTCTGGTTTTAATCCTGTTAAAAAAACAGTTAGGGCTGAGGCAGGAGTTACATTAAAAGAATTAAATGAAAAACTGAATGCTGCAGGATTTGAGTTTCCTATGTCTTCTTTTAATCATGGAATTTCTACAATTGGGGGAATGATTGCTAAAAATGCTTCTGGAGGATTGAAATATGAAGCAATAAAACAATTGATAGAAGAAATAGAATTTGTTAATGGAAGAGGAGAATTAATGAAAACAAGTAAAGCAGATTTAATGGATGTTTGCGGTATGGAGGGAATTACTGGAATTATTGTTGCTGCTACTCTGAGAATTATACCTAAGGTTAAAAAAAGTGCATCGATTTTTCAAACAGAAAATTTAGATGAAGCCTTATCAATTGCACGCAGATTAAAGTTAGAAAAAGAGGTTGTTATGCTAGAGTTTTTCTCACCAAAGGTATCAAAATTATTAGGTTTTAAGGAAAAATACAATATGATAATAGGGTTTGATTCAGATAGAGGGAAGATTAAAGGAGACAAGTATGAACTTGTATCAAAATTAAAAGAAGATGTTTGTTCTGCTCTTTATGCTGAAGAATATTATAATAGTGAAGACCACAAATTTTTCTTTGATAAATTAAAAGAATTTATTTTGCTCTTAGAAAGGCATCAAATTCCTTATTTTGGTTTTTTAGGAGCAGGAATTATCCGCCCTTTTTTTAAAGATAATGAAACAGATAAAAAAAATAAGGTAATTAAATTAATTAAAAGAGTAAAGGCAAAGCAAGGAGGTTATGGGATTGGTTTGAATAGGAAATATCTTTTAGATTCTTTTGAAACTAAGGTAATTAAAAGAGTTAAATTAAGGCATGACCCTTTTGGAAAATTGAATAGAGGAAAGATTGTGGATGCAGAAGCTACACTTAAAAAATATGCTTCTAAACAAGAGTCCCAACATCTTCAGCCTATTGAAAAAGAAGAAATTGAAGAAATAAAATCTTTTATAGAAGAAAAATCTGAGGAAATTCAACCTTCTTTAGGTGAGGAGATTAGTGCTTCTAAATTTAAAGATGAAATGAAAACTCCTGAACAAGAAATGAGCGAGTTTATTGAAGAAGTTACAAAACTAGAAACTAAAAAAGAAGAACCTGAAAAAGAATTTGGGGTTACGAAAGGGGCAGAGTCCCTTGCTAGTGAAGAAGAAAAAGTATTAAAGGATTATGAGCAAACTTATGAATCTGAATTACCTGAACAAAGAAGAAAAAAGATTGAAGATTTTGCTAAAGGGGTTCCTAAAAGGGCTAGTGAAGATGCTGAAAAAAGAGGTAAATTATCAAAAGAAGAACAAGATGTGGTTAGTAAATTTATGATGGGTGGTTTTGGTTTAAATAATAAAGATAAGGAGGGAAAAATAAAATGACAATTGAAGCAGATAATGCAAAAGAAGAAATAAAAGAAATAATTGAAAAATGTATTCGGTGTGGATTTTGTAGAGAGTTGTGTCCTGTACTTAAGGTTATGAGAACAGAGCAATATTCTCCAAGAGGGAGAGTAATAGTTCTTGATAATAATTATGTTGATAAGATTATTTATGATTGTACCTTATGTAAAGCTTGTGAAGAAAAATGCCCAAAAGACTTGAAATTATGTGAAGCTTTTATAAAAGCAAGAAAAATTCTTGTTGAACAAAAAAAAGATGTTGTTGAAAATAAAGAAATGATTGAGAATTTAGATAAAGTTGGAAATGTTTTTGGTGAAGAAGAGTGATTATTTATTATAAATTTAAACTAATATTCTATTAAATTTAGAGCTTTGAAGAAGAGAAGTGTACAACTTAAGATACAATAAGATACTGAGAAAAAGTGGGTTTTATTCCTTCATCTCTATCTTAATTGTCACGTTTCTTGGAATATATAATCTCATGATTGCATGAAGTGCTCTGTCGTCTGCAGGAAGATCAATTACTCTTGAATGTATCCTCATTTCATAATTATCAAAAGTAGCGGTTCCGTCTCCACAAGGAGATTTTCTTGTTGTTATTTTAAGTTTTTTATTTGGAAGAGGAATTGGTCCACTTATGGGTGTTCCAGCTTTATCAGCTATTTCTTTGATTTTTTTACATATATCATTTAATGCATCAATGCTTATACTTTTCAGTTTTATTCTTACTTTTGCCATGACTTAGAGAAAAAAAGTATGTTTAAAAATGTTGTTGTTGAGTGAATAATATGGTATGGAATAGGTTTTTAATTTTTGCAATAATTGTTTTTTTACTAGGGATTTTAAGTGTTTATTATCCTTATTTTACTGGAGAAAGAGAAATATCTGGAAAAAATTATGAAAAAGAAAAATGTTTTGTTACTAGAGTTATTGATGGAGATACTTTAGTTTGTAATAATGATACTATACGGCTTTTGGGTATTGATACTCCTGAAAAAGGAGAAGAATAT
>JAFCDA010000026.1 GCA_017609915.1 Candidatus Pacearchaeota archaeon | reverse complement strand
ACAGAAGGAATTGTGAAATATGCTCAAGGTTTTTATATGCTTATAAGAAAAACAGGAATTGATAATTATAAGGAAAACATTGGAAAGCTTATGAATTATTTTAAATCTATGG
Organism: Candidatus Pacearchaeota archaeon; assembly: GCA_017609915.1. Classification (GTDB taxonomy): domain Archaea; phylum Nanobdellota; class Nanobdellia; order Pacearchaeales; family GW2011-AR1; genus ARS1285. Next base: position 3,289 of record JAFCDA010000026.1, on the reverse strand, counting down.
ATAATAAATTCTATAGGGAATTAGAAGGACAACCAGATGATATGGTTGAATTAGTTAAATTGAAAATTTCTAAAAAATCTAAAGAAAATAAACTTAGGTTGGGAGAAAAATAAAATGGCTTTATGTGGATTTAACGAAAAAATGCTTGAAGGGTTAAAGCTTTTCCATAATGGGTTAGTTGAACATGGAATTATTGAACGTTCAAAAAAGAAAAATCAAACAGTAGGAGAGACAATGAATAAAGAAATAGAAGATATGGGAAGATTTCAAAAAGAACTTTCAACAATTGAAGATTCTGAAATAAGAGAACTAATAAGAACTTTAACTGAATATGCTTGTGCTTTTTATAAATTAATTCAAAGAGAAGGAATTGAAAATTATGAAAAACTTATTGAAAAAATAAACAATCTTTATTTTGAGATGGACGATAAGTTTTATTCTGAATTAGAAGGAAAACCAGATGATATGAAACAATTAGCTATTTACTTAAATAAAATAAATTTAGGAGAAAAATAAAATGCCACCAAGCGGATTTAGTCAAGAAGCAATAAATGGTTTATTAATTTTTGTTCAGTCTTGTTATAAGGATTTACTAAAAGAAATTAAAGAAGGTAAAGATAATCAAGGAAGAAAAGTTACAGAAGGACAAGCGATTCAGAAAGAAATAAAACAGATAGCAGAATATCTTAAAAAATTTGAGATTTAATAATAAAAAAGGAGAGGAGGGGTTTAACCCCCTATCTCGCAAACTGATTTTTATTTAATTTTATTGTAAATCAGTTTCCTCGACATCCACAACTTCCTCCAGAAACAGCACCACAACTACTTAACCCACAATTGCTTTCTGCTGTACAAGAGTTTCCACAACTTGAACAACTTATTGTTTCAGTCGCTTGTTCTTCATCACCAATATCTGCAGAAACTAAACCAGTAGTTGCAATAACAATTCCTGTTATTAAAAGCATACCAATCATAATTCCTGCTATTATCCACATTTTCATTTTGTTTCTTACCTCCTTATAAAAAAGGTTGAAAGTAACTGCTTTTAAATATTTGTTTGAAACTGGTTACAGCGAGGGTAAACTCAAAATATATAAACTATATTTTGTTTTTTTAAACATGATAAATAAGATTAAAGATAATGTATTTCAGTTTTGTTTTAAGCAGTTTGGAAGTTGTGTTTATTTAATTAAATTAAACAAAAACATTTTAATTGATACTGGAAGTAAAAGTAATGAATCTGAACTTTTAGATAATTTAAAAGAATTAGGGCTAGATGCCTCAGATATTAATACTGTTATTTTAACTCACACACATTATGATCATAATGGAAATATTGATTTGTTTGATAAAGCAGAAGTTTATGATTATGAAAATATAAGTGATCTTGATGTTCCAGAATTTAAAATAATAAAAACTCCTGGACATACTGAAGATAGTATTTGTATTCTTTACAAAGATATTTTATTTTCAGGAGACACTATTTTTCATAAAGGTGGAAGAGGGAGAACTGACTTAGCTGGGGGAAGTGAAAGAGAAATTTTAGATTCAATAAAAAGACTTGAGAAAATTGATTATAATATTTTGTGTCCGGGGCATGATGATTAATTCCCTATAGAATATAATGCTGCGAATGCGCTAACAAATAAAGCTGCATTAACAATTCCATAAGCAATTTTTCCAGATTTTGACTTTATTGTTTTATATACTCCATCTGCTGTAGGCAACCCCATTATTGATGCAGTACATATTGTTCCAACCAATCCTTTTGCGATTCCTTTAGTAATTTCTAATAATTGTTTTCCCATCTTATTCCAACTCGCCTGTAAAATCTTCCAATTCTGCTGAGAAAGGAATTTTCTTTGCTTTGCAATATCCTCTTGCAAGAATATATAAAATACATCCAACTGATTTTTTAGATTTATTGTTGCAAGGAATTATTTCAGTAATATGTTGAATAAAATTATTTGTATCACAAAGTGAGAGCACTGGTTTTTTTAATTTAATTGTATCATTTAATGCATTTTTATCTATCCAAGGATCACAAATAATTGTTAATTCTTTTTCAAAAAAATCTTCTAAAATAAGATTTGTAGTTATTCCTGGAGGATATTTTTTTGTGAAAACTTGTATCCCTGTTGTTTCTCCAAATTTTTTAGCAGCTTCCCATCCTGCTTCTCTTTTACAAGCAAGATAAATTTTCTCTTGATCATATTTACTCATAAAGTCTATTGCCTCTCTTAATTTTTCATCTATAAGTGCTGTATTAATAACTGCTAATCCATCTGCTCTTCTTTTATAAACATATTTTTTCATATGAGGTGTTATAACTTTTGTTCCTAAATGAACTGCACATTTAATATAATCTTCTAAAGGAATTAATGTTTCCTTGTCTGATTTTGCTTGTTTAATTTGTTTCGCTTCTTTTTTAATTTCTTTTTTTGTTATGTTCTCTGAAATTTCTTGTATTTGTTTATCTTCTTTTGAAGTTACTGAACTTTCTTTTTTAGAAATTCTTTGCTTTAGTTCTTCAGCTAAGCTTTTCATATTTATTTTTTCTTGTTGTTCTTGCATTTTTATTTTATTTAATTTTTTAACTGGTATCTTATAAGCTCATAAGAGATTTAAAGATGAGCTTTATAGCTTACTCATTTGATTGTGTATCTATAAATTTTATAAAATATAGATATTTTTTACTTTATTATAAAAAATAATTGAGAAATTAGTTTATAAAGGTTTGGCAATAAGCTAATTTTCTCGACAGTAATCTTTATAAAGGTTAATTCTCCTTAGTCTTTTATAAAATGTTAATGATATTAACTAGGATGATTACCTTAAATAATTTTAAGTGTAGGATGTAGTAAGTGTACGAAGTTGATGTCAATTCTATAGCTATTAGGATATTGTGTGAGATTATTTATAATCAATTTAAATCCAGTTTATCCTGCTGGCGGATGCGGCTATCTGGCTTATATTTAGACATGCAAGTTTCTTTTTTGATTTATCATAAAAGGGCAAACTGCTCAGTAACACGTAGCTAATCTAACCTTAAGTCAAGCATAACCTCGGGAAACTGAGGGTAATTCTTGATAGAAAATATTTTCTGCAATGAGATATTTTTGAAACTAGAGCTTAAGGATGAGGCTGCGGCTGATTAGGTTGTTGTTGGTGTAAAGGACTAACAAGCCGATGATCAGTAAGGGCTCTTAGCGGAGAGGCCCTGAGAAGGAATCTGAGACACTATTCCTAGCTCTACGGGGTGCAGCAGTCGAGGAAATTTTACAATGCT
>JAFCDA010000011.1 GCA_017609915.1 Candidatus Pacearchaeota archaeon | reverse complement strand
TGTTTTAGTTCCTTCTAAATGTCCTTGTATTTTAGGTATTTCAAACCTTTCAGTATGTTTAATAGGTTTTATGTCTTTATATGCTTCATCTAAGAGTTTATTGTATTCTTGCATTTTGTTCTTTAGTAATATTTAAATTTTTGAGTTTTGTTATGATTAGTTTAAGTTTTGTTTTGTATAACTTAATATTTTGTAAGATATTGATATTTATTATAGAATTTAGTAGAAAAAAGGGTTTTTAAGGGTTTGGAAATTGAAAATAGATTAAGATATTTCTACAATAAGCATCTGTTTGAGATCACTAGGGGCTTGAGTGGCCACCATCCGAGAAAATTCAGTTAGAATTTGACTGTATGAAAATTTTCCTATAACCTTATGATTTTTAGGTATTGGAACAAGGTCTCCTACTCTAGCATTTTCTACATCAGATAAATTAAATCTAATTTCATTATATTTGGGGGTTTCATAGTTAACTCCAATTGCCATTTTGTTTATAAAATCATCCTAAATACCTTACTCTTCCAGGTTTTGGTTCATAGATTACACCTTCTTCAAGAAGTTTTTGAATTTCTTGTGTTATTAATTCAGGTTGAGAATTTTTAAGTTTTAAAATGATTTCATCTTTATCAATGCCCTCATTAGATTCTGCTACTTTAATCATATCAATTACTTCATCTCTTAAAGCTCTTACTTCTTGTTTTTGTTCTTGTGTTAAAGGTTTTGGAAAAGACTTTTCAATCTCAAGCTTTCTAACTAAAAGATATTTAGGGTTTATTTTTTTTATTACATCTGGAAGAACATATAATTCTTGATTATAAGATCTTAAAAGTCCAATAACTACTATTGTGTCTCCTTGAGTTAAATCTTGAAATTTTTGTATATCTTCTCCAAATACTCTTATTTTTATTTGTCCGCCTCCGTCATCAAGGGTTATTGAAGCAAATCTTCTTTCACCTTCTGACTCAAATTTATCAATAACATTTGCAATTATATTAACTCTTAGAATTTTTTTATCTCCAAGTTCTACAAATTGAAGTTTTGGGTTTGGAGTTTCTGTAGATTCTTCAAATATTTGTTTTGCTTTAAGTAAGTCTTCAATTCTTAATTTATATGCTGTTTCTCTTTTATAATCTGGCATTTTATTGAGGTGCTCCACTTCTTATATATTTTTTGGGGGAAGGTATTATATTATTTAAGAGATTTTGTTTCCATTTGGGCCATGTTTTAACAATTTCACTTGCTTTTTTAATATAATCTAAAAAATCTCTAGACTTTTCAGCTTGTTTTTTATCTCTAAGTTTTATTTCGTCTAAAGATAATTTTATATCTGGATTTCCAAAAAGACAAGTAGTTTGATTTTTTAAAACTGCATAACTTCCACCACCACAATCACCTACCCGATCACAAATCCCATTAGAAGCAACTCCCCAATTTTTATTAAGAAGACTAATATAACTAACACATTCATAACACTTTTTTGCTGTTTCTTTTGTCATAATGATTGAAAATCGTTAGTTTAATTTTTAAAGATTTATGTGGTTTTGTGTTATAGAAGAACATTAAAAAATTTGCAAAGGCACTAAGGAAAGGAGAGTATAGAAATGTTTAAAAACATATTCTAATAATGAAAAATATGGAAGAAAATATCTTAAGAAGGAATTTCTTAAAAAAAAACATTAGAAGGTTCTGTATTAGTTACTAGTTTAGGGGCTTTAGCTTTGGCTAGTTCTGAACCAAAGACTAAAATAGAAGAATATATTTGTATATCAGAAAAAGAAGTATCTGATTCTGATTTAAGAAAATTGTATAAAAAATTAAATTGTACTGTTGTGGTTGAAGGACAAGTTGAAGGACAAGTTGAAGGTATAGGGAAATGGAACTATACAATGGAGAAAAAATATGATTCTAAAGATAATGAAGTTCTTTCTCAATTTGGTTTAGAAAAGTGTGTAGATTGATTATTGATTAAATTAACTGCACAAATCCTGATTTAGGTTGGAAAAGGTCTCCTATTTCTTTTAATTTTTCAAAAGATTCTTCAAAATCAGCATTTGAAATATTTTTACCTAGTTCTTGTTTTAAAATATCAAGAGGAACCATTTTTCCATGTTTTTCTTCAAGTTTTTTTATTGTTTCTTTTATAAGAAGTATTTTGTTTCTTTGACTTGAAGAAGTTCCTATTGAAAATCTATCAATATCAAAGGTTTTTGTCTCAGGGTCATATCCTACTTGCATTAAATAATAGTTTGTTAATCTAATTGCTACTTGTGCATCTTTTTTAGTGACTTTTGGACTTAATCTTAATTTTGCATGTGCTTCAGCAAGTCTAATTAATCCTTGTAATTGTCTTGCAGAAATAGGTATTGATTTAGATTCTCCTGAACTTTGCATATTTCTTAATTTAACATAAAAATTTTTGATTTCCTCAACAGCTTTATCTGTTAATTTTGGTTCTACTTTTTGTTTAGCATAAGCAATATATTTTCTAAATAATTCTCTTTCTATTTGAGATTTTTCTCCTTTCATTTGATGGAGATTTAAAACATGGGTTGCAATTGCATCATCTTTTTCTTTGTCTGGTAAGTCTCTTAAAATAAAAATTAAATCAAATCTGTTTATTAGTGCTGGAGGAAGGTCTATTTGTTGAGTTATTGATTGTAATGGTTCAAATCTTCCATATTTGGGGTTTCCTGCTGCTAAAACAGAGGTTTGTGCACTTAATGTAGCCTGGACATTAGCTTTACTTATTGTAACTGTTTGTTGTTCTAATGCTTCATGCATCGCGCTTCTATCTTCAGGGGTCATTTTTTCAATTTCATCAATACAAACTACTCCTTTATTTGCTAATACCATTGCACCTGCTTCTAAACTCCATCCTTTTAAGAATTCATCTCTTACAACTGTTGCAGTAATACCTCTTCCACTTGCACCCATTCCAACAACATATCTTCCTTTTGGAGCAATATTTGAAATAAATTTTAATGTTACTGATTTAGCTACACCTGGATCTCCCATTAAAAATAAATGAATATCTCCTCTTGAAGTTGTTCCATCTGGACTTACTTTTCTTACTCCCCCAAACATTTGTAAGATTAATGATTCTTTTATTTCTTCATAACCCCAGATACTTGGAGCAATACTTCCCCTTAATTTTTCAAATAAATTAGGATCTGCTGCTAATTCTTGAATTTGTCTTTCATCTTCTTCACTAATGTCAAAATCTTCATATGTTGACTCTAAAGGAATTAAATTATTTGCTTCTAAAGCTAAGTCAAATCTTGTTGATATGGCTCCTGATGGTAATGGAACTGAAACTTCTTTTAAAATTCCTAATGCTCTTACTTTGCTTCCAGGTGTTGTTTTTTCTTCCATTCCTGGTTCTACTAAATCTTCTTTTAAAAAAACAGATAATCTTCTTGGTTGTTCTCCTCCAACTAAAGATTCTGGAGATTCTTCAATAACTAATCTTTGAGCATCTACCATTGTTTTACTTAATAATCTAAATTGTCCTTTTCTTCCACAAGAACATCTTGATGGCTCTCTAAATTTTTTATCAATTTGCAAAACAGAGATTACTGTTCCACAAGTAGGACATTCAAATTTAGCATTAACTACTTGAGGTCTTACTTCTGAAGCTTGCCTTACTAGTCCTTCAAAAAAAATTAATTGATTAAGGTGCTCAGCCCTTATTGTTCTTATTTTAACTTTTTGTGTTTCTGGAAGATTATTAAATCTTATCCTTGGGTTTTTTATAAGCCCTGTTTCTTCTAGTGCTGTTTCAAGTATTTGTAAAACATCTTCTGGATTACTCATTAATGCTTCTGATAAAACAGGAGAACTTGAAGCTAAATCTTCAAAATTAATATAAACTACTTTTTTACCTTTTCTTATACTTTCTCCTATTTGTTTTTTATAATCTTCAAAAAAGGTTTTAGCTTCAATTATGAATTCTTCATTAGTTGTTTTTGGTGGCATTTTTTAATTTTATTTGGAATTTGATAATCTCATAACAGATTTGGAGATGAGGGGAATAACTTAGGCTTCTCATTGTGTAACTTTCTATGCTTATAAGATATTAATATTTTCATCTCCTTTTGCAATATATTAGGGATAGGTTCTTGATTTATAAATAAGTATTTATTAGAAAATATGCATCTCAGATAATAGAAATCAAGGGGGGTTATTTCTTATTCTTATTAGCTTCTTTTATGGTTTTAATTAACTGTTTCATAGAATCTTCTAATTGTTGGTTGTTTTTTGTTCCTGTGCACACAAGTTTTCCATTACTGAATAATAAGAATGTTGCATTAGGTTCAATAAGTTTGTATACTAAACCAGGGAATTGTTCTGGTTCATATTCTGTGTTTTCTAGTTCTAAAGCTAAATAATTTAGATTTAGCGACATATTTATGCTTCCTGAAGCAACTATGTTTTGAACTGTTATTTTTGGTTTTCCAGTTACTTTAATATTTATTTTTCTTAATGTTTTTATAACTTGTTCAATAACTTGTTTAACTTGTAAGATTGATTTTGTTCCTGTACAAACTAAATTTCCTGATGCAAATACAAGAACTGCTGATTTTGGTTTTTTAACTCTTAGTATAAGTCCTGGAAATGTTTCAGGATTATAGGTTGTAGTTGTGATTGTTTTTGCTAATTTTGTTAAAGGAACTTCTTTACCTAAAGAAGTTGTTGCAACTATGTTCTGAATCTTCAAAGAAGTTTTTGATTTTTTTGTGGGCATTTTTGTTTAAATAGTAAACTTTATAAAGAAAAAGGGGGGGATTGATTTATAAAGGTTTTGGTTGGGGATTTTTTTTATTAATATTTTATAAGCTCATTCAAGTTATAAAGATAGGAAATGTAAAACTTTATTATTTATTAAGATACTAAGAAAATGAAATTTATATAGGTTTGATTTAATACCTAATTTTTAATATTTTTTATTTCAGAACGAGGTATTTTTCTAACTTTAACTTTTTTATGCCCCAGAATCTTAGCCTTTACTAATCTATGTAATCAATCTAATATAAGCCATTTTCCTTTATTCTCCATAATGTCAATAGGGTGTATTAAATCAGATTTCATGATTCTTTCATACTCTTTTTTAAATTTTTTAAAATTATTAATAACCTCCTCTGGTTTTAAATCATAAAAGCCCTCATCCATATCTCAAAAAGGTATTTTAAAATGCCAAGAAAGTTCATCAATGTTTATTTCTTCTATAGGGTAATTAAGTTTCCAAACTTTTTCTTCACTCCAATGAAAGTCAAAGCCTACTTCTTTTATAATCTTTGGTAATATCTTTTCTTTCATCTTAATACCTAATTTTTAATTCATGTCTTTCATAATCTTCTTTGATTTCTTTTAATGTTGCAATTTCATGATGGGCTCTGTCAGGTCTTAATTGAATTATTCTTGGGAATCTTAATGCAAAACCTGATTTATAAGTTGGAGAGCGCTGGATATTTTGATATCTTATTTTTACAACGATTTTGGGTTTGATATCTACTATTCTACCATGTTCTTTTTTGATTAATGGTTTTATTTTTTTTGTTAATTCTATAAAAGATAATCCTTTTTCTGCTTTTTCTTTTAATCCAGATGCTTTTCCTATTTCAAGAAATTCATTTGTTTTTTCATCTTTACATGATAGGATGAAAGATGCCAAAGCTCCTGCCCTTCTTCCTTTTCCATATTCTGCACCGGTAATAACTAAATCAAGTTCATTTTCAGCAGGTTTGAGTTTTAACATATGTCCTACTCTTGCTCCTGGCTGATATTTATCTTTTAAGTTTTTTATCATAACCCCTTCTTGATTATCTTTTAATGCTTGATCGTAGAATTCTTTTGCTTGTTTTTCATTACTTGTTGTTAATTGATGAGCTGTTTTGAGATGATATCTTTTATTTATAATTATTTTTCTTAATATTTTTGTTCTTTTTTCAAAAGGTTCATTAGTTAATTCTTTTCCATTTAAGTATAAAATATCAAAAGCATTAATTTCTATTGGAAGTTTTTTTACTAGTTCATGTATATTGTGTTTTCTTTTAATTCTTTGAGAAATAGCTTGAAAAGAAGTATATTTTTTTGTTTTTTTATCAAAGCCAACTGCTTCTGAATCAATTATAAATGATTTGGCTTTAATGTGTTGTTTAACATATTGTACAACCTCTGGAAATTGATTTGTCACATTATCTAATCTTCTTGTGAAAATTTTAATATTTCCTTTTTCATCTTTGTTTATCATCATTCTAAATCCATCATATTTGTACTCAAAAACAGCTGGTTTTCCTACTTTTTTAAATCCATCTTTTATGTTTTCTGCTTTTAATGCTAACATTGCTTTTAAGGGATGCCCAGGAATTAGATTAATTGACTTGATTGACTTTATTCCTTTACATGCTTTTTCAAATATTAATGCAAAATCATTTGATCTATCATATGCACTTTGAACAAAGTCTATAAGTTCTTTTTTTTGTTTTATGTTTTTGGGTTTGAAACAAGCTTCAATAATTGAATCTCTTATTGTTCCTGGACCTGTTCCAATTCTTAGATCATTTAGCAAAGTTCTGATAATGTATTTTGCTTCTATTGGTGAAGCAGAAGTAAGAAGTTCAGAAATTAATGATAATTTTTTATCTACTGTTCCTTTACCAATTAATTCTGGAAGTTTTTTTAAATTTTTGAGAACTTTATCTGTTGTTAGTTTATGCGAAAATAATGTGTTTTGTTTTTTCTTTTTTGTTATTTGTTCTGCTACTAATCCTAAATCTCCTATTTTTTTCCATTCAGAAACTATTTTATCTTTTGAAATGCCTGATGATTTTAATAATGCTTTAATGCATAATTGTTCTGAAATCCCAAATTCTCTTTCATCATAATCTGGAAAAACTTTTCCTTGAATTAAGTAAATTATTTCTAAGTTTTTTTCATGTTTTAATGTTTTAAGAAGTTTTGAAAGTATTTCTGTTTTTTTTAATCTGCTTGGGTTTTGTTCTAAATCTTCATAAACTTCGCATAAATTTGAATATAACATGTTTTATTTATTATTTAATTTATATTTTTGAATCTTATAAGCTCAATTAAGTTTGGTTGATGAGTAGCTAATCTCCTTATTTATGTCTTTTGGGTCAAACCTTTTTTAAAGGTTTGTTTTTATAAGATATTGGTTTTATCACCTTTTATTTTAAGAAATCTTTTAGGTTTATTAAGGTTTTTGATTTGATTTTTGATTTTTTTTCTTTTCTTGAATTTTTGCTTTACTTTCTTCTTTAGCTTTTAATTGTTTGTCTAATTCTTTCTTCTTCTGCTTTTCTTTCTTTCTTTTCGTTTTTTTATTCCTAATAAGTAAAACAATAACTATAGCCATAAAAATCAAACTAAAAATTCTCAACCATAATTTAATTTTTTTATCATTAATTTTTTCTTTTTCTGATTTTTTCTTTTCAACAGGAATTTCTTCATAAACTGATTTAATTGTTAAATTAGCTTTATTCTCTTCTATGGAATTTAACCTAACATAAATATCATAATAACCATCTTCTGTAACATCAAATTTATTTTCATCACTAATATTAAAAATCATTGATTGAGGTGTTGAAGAAACTTCTATTGTAGCATTTGTTTTAGTTAGTTCTTTGACACCTATATGGTGTTTTTGATTATTTATTTTAATTCTTATTCTATTTTTTTTAGCTAATGATTTTGTAACTTCTTTAACTTCACTAAATTCTTTTGAATCATGAACAAAAGTGTTATCATAACCTGAATAAGCCCCCCCAGGACTTCCCCCATTATTTTCAGGATTCTCTTCACTACTTGCAGAAGTTACTGTATAACTTACATTAGAAGAATCAAGATTTCCTGTACTATCTGTTGCATTACATGTTGTTGTAAATGTCCCTGCTGAAGAAGTTGGAGGATTTGCAACATATGAAATGGTTGGGTTTGAATCTAAAGCATCAGTAGCTGAACATGTGCAGGTTATTGTGTCTCCTGCTGTTACAGATGTTGGTGAGCAAGAAAGGGAAACTATTGGATTACTTGTATCTTGAAAAGTTAAAGTTAAATTCAAAGTAGCTTTTAAGATTGGTGAATAAAAATTATTTGTTTCAGCTAATAATTTAAAAACAGGAAGTAAATTTGTACTTGAATTTGATATTGAGAATTGATTATTTGATGAATTATCATTAGAATCTATTGCTGTTAAATTCTGATAATCAGTGTAATTCCATGAAGCCCTTCCTTTAGCATAAAGTTCTTTTATTTCTGAGCCTGATAAACTTCTATTAAAAATCATAACTTCATCTATTAAACCATTAAGTAAATTCGCAGTCCCATTAAATTTAGCACACATACTTAATCCATCTCCTTGTTCATTGTAAAATCCATGAAAAACTCCGCTTGTACTTGTGGTATTTATTTCAACACCATCTACATAAATTTTTAATCCATCTATAAGATTGATTCCTGTATGTTTTCCAACTACATGGTGCCATTCTCCATCATTGTATGAAATATCAGTGTACCTATATCCAGTATTATCTCCAAACATAAATTTTCCTGTATTGCTTAATACTCCTAAAAAATAACTTGTGTTTCCTTTTGAAATAATCATAGAATTAGTTGGTGAGGTGCTATTAAATTTTACCCATGAAGATAAAGTTAATTCACTGCTATTAATCCAATCAGTATTTTTTACTTCTACTGCTGCTGTAACATTATCTTCTATAGATAAACTAACTCCCCATCCACCAGATGTTTTCTCAGCTGCATAATAAGTCCATAATTCCCCATCAGAAATATTTCTTTCTATGTTACTAATATTTGTTAGAATCCAAGGAGTATCTAAATCATGATCTGTTGATGTAGTTGTGCCATTTCTATTTGGTATAAGAGCCACCCTTACTAATTCTCTATTTGCTGCTAAAAATGTAGGATTAGTATCTCTATATAAATATAACCAACCATAATCATTTGTTTCATCATAACTTGGAACTAAAAGGTAAAAATAGTCTTTATGTTTAAATGGGTGTGGACAATATTGTCTTCTTCTTTTATCACCATTTGTTTCACTAGAATCAAAAATCGGAGCATCTTGATAATTTTTAAAAACACTTAAATTAGTAGAATTAGCTAATCCTATTTCTCTCTCTCCCCAGCCTGAGAACCACATATAATACATACTTTCATTTTTTAATACTCCAAAACAATTTTCAAAATTTAAAGTTCCAATAGCAGAGTTTGATTGTGTAGAATTATAAACAGGATTGACAGGATCTTTTGTCCAATTTATTCCATTAGTTGAATTTGCATGACCCACTGCATATATCCAAGAACCAGTATCATTATTTTGATAAGTATAAATCATATGATATTCATCTCCTTCTTTCCATACATTTGGAACCCTATAATTTTTTTCATTTGTAAAATTAGGAGAAAATATTGGTTGAGTAAAAGGTTTTGTAAAATTCCTTCCATCTGAAGAATTTGCATAGCCTACATAACTTGAAGTAGTATTCCAGCCATGATACCACATTTTTATTTCTCCAGTTTCATTCATAACACTTGCAAAAGTTGCACCACTAACATCCCAAGTTCCAGCTGTTGCTGCTATAACGTGATTACTATTATTAAAAACAGCCCATTTATCAGGATTATTTTCCCTTGTAAAATTTAAACTTTGTGAAAAAGATGTGTTTATATAATCTGCTCCACTACAATTTCCAGCATTATGATAACGCCCACTACTAGTTATGTTTGTTCCATTTTGCCCTGTTCCATTATTTGTTCCCATAGAATCTTTTACTTCTCCAATTGTTCCTTCCCAATTACTTTCATCAAAGTGCCAATAGCTAACTAAACCTCCTTGATTATTAAAATCAGTTTCATTATAACCTTCAGTAACATTCCATTCTCCTATTCGCAAAGAAATATTGCTTCCAAAATGCCTATTATAACCATCTAAAGTTATATTAACAGTATCATATCCTGATGAAAAATTTAATTGTTTAATTTCTTGTGTTCCTTCTGTAACAAATCTTGCTGATTGATTGTTATAAATAGCTGTTACTTGTGCTGATGTTAATGAAGTGTTAAAAATCATTACTTCATCGATTGTACCGTTCCATTCATTATCTAAACTTGAGAATTGAAGCCTTCCAATACTTGGTCCATCAGCTGCGCGGTATGTTGAGACTCCTCCTGTTCCGCTATAAGTCCCTCCATCATCTGCCCCATTAATATAAATGTCCATATCAGTTCCATTACGAATAACTCCTACAAGGTGATACCATTTATTTTCTTGAAGAGCTGTTGTCCCTGTTTTTGTTCTTCTATTTCCTGCCCCTACTCCAGTTCCATCCCCATAAGTAAGCCAGACTTCACCAGTTGCCACAGTTGATAATAAATAACCCCAATAATTTCCATTTCTATCATCTGATACAAAAATAGGTTCATAACCAGCAATATCTCTTGAATAAACCCAAGCACTTATTGACACATTATCTACTGATAAATTAACATTAAGAATAGGATTATCTGGAGCATTAATATAATCTCCAGTTCCATCTAACTGCAGACAGTTGCCATAATTAGCTAAACAAGTAGAAGAATTAACAACAGCATCTGCATACATATTATAAGTAATATTTTCCTCTGAAAGGTCATAAGATTTATTTAGTTTTGAATTTTCATTATCTCCATCAAAAGACCAATAACCAATTAAATGATTATATGGGGCTGCTGTTGAGATATTTAAATGAGAAAGATTTTCCTCAATTGAAACATTTACTGTATTAGCACCTGAAAAAAAATTGAACTCACTGATGGTTTCTGCTATTACTCCAATTATAATGAAAATAGATATTAAGAATAAGATTAATAAAATCTTCTGAAAACTAACTTTCCTCTTAAGGGTAGAGAAAAGGTTCAAACTTTTTTCCCTCTTTTTCATTGTAATATAAAAGAATTTTGATTTATTAAGGTTTTTGATTAATTGAAATGTCGTTTGAAAGTTTTTAAATAGGTTTTATGGTCTGCATATTCACATTCAATTTTTACTCCAACTAATTTTCCAGATAATAATGCTACTTTTCCTAAACCATCGATTATAGAATGCCAACAAATTTCTTTGGGCATTCTTTGTTGTTTTAGCCATCCCTCAATAGTGTTTGGGGCAATAAAACTATTATCTCTTGAAAAACCATGATTAAGGCCTAACCATGGATAACATAAATATTTTGCTATTTTTGTTCCTTTTTCATCACTAAAAACTTTTGCTAAAAGTCTTGGAAATATTTTTCCAATCCCTCTTGTTTTTACTTTTTCTGATCTCATATGTTTGTTATAGGATCTAGCATTTGCATTTCTTTTGTAAGTTTTAGAGGTTATTATTGTTTCTAAAGCTTGTTTTCCAATTACAGGATAGTTTGTAGTTACTTTAAATACTAAATCGTCCCCTTCAATAGGTATTAGTTTGAGTTGTTTATTAGAGCTAATGATTTCTTTTTTTAATCTAATTGTTGGTCTTTTAACTTCTTGATTTAAAACCCCAACAGATTCAATTGCATCACAAACATTTCTTTGTAAGTCTGTTCCAAAATAAGGAACTACTACTGTGTTTTTTGCAAAATGCAATTTTTTGAAAAGTTTTCTACTTTTAGAATCATGAGTTGTTATATTTATGAAAGCATTTGAAATATCATAAACCTCTAATGCTGCTAAAATATGTTCAGAATTAAGAACTTTTAATTGTTTATTTTGAATTGCTGTTGTGCACATTGTTGCTCTTGTATTTTCTAAACAAGCTTTTACTTCTCTTCCTTTTGATCTAAAAATAATATCTGTGTTTATTGGGGCAGGCTCAACCTCTATATCAACTAAATTTCCTCCAAAAGGTTCTTTTTTTTCTGTGAATTCTATTGAATCATTTAAAGTATACTGATTAAGCATTAAATCTTAATTTAAAAAAAGTTTTTAAAGATTTATATAGAATTATTTCCCTCTTCTTTTACCAGCCCTTACACTAGGTCTGTTTTTGTTCATTGGAGATTTGCTTCTTAATCCTCTGCTCTTTTTACCTGCGCTTGTTAATCCTCTTAATGCTCTGTTTTTGTTTGCAGGTTTAGTTATGAATTTTGTTTTTTTATTGTTTTTAATTTCCGGTCTGTTTGGGTCAATAAGAATAACTTCAAAAAAATAATATTTTCCATCTTTTCCAATATTGTATGAATTTAAAACTTCAAGATTTATGAATTTTCTTTGAACTCTTTGTTCTGCAACCCATTTATAACTCATTTTTACTGTTTTTTTATTTGTCTGTCTTTTTAGTTTTCTTCCTTTGTTTGGTTTTTTTCTTTTTCTTCCGCCTCTTTGAATTCTTATTCTTGCAATAACAAATCCTTTTTTAGCTTTATATCCAAGAGAATGAGCTCTGTCAAGACGCAGAGGTTTATCTACCTTAACAATTGCATTAGATTTTCTCCATTCAATCATTCTTTCCCTAAGTAATTTTATGTCTGGTTTTCTCCATGCTTTTCTTAAATAATGTGATAATCCTTTTGCCATTTTTGTTTTGTTATATTATTTTACTTATATTTTTATAAATCTTTGAGTTTTGTTATGAGTAGTTTTATCTTACTCTTTGTGTCACTTAATATTTTATAAGATATTGGTTTTTTAAATCTATTTATTAAGGTATGAGCCTGCTCGGATTTGAACCGAGGACCTCTGCCTTATCAGAGCAGCGTTCTAAACCAGGCTGAACTACAGGCTCATAGTCATAGAATTGAGTATTTATTTAGATTTATAAGTGTTTTTGTTTCTACTTCTACTCAACAATCTAAATCTTATTGTATCTAAATTACTAATTTAAATTATTTCGTCTGCAACTCTAGAATAAAATTCCCTTTATCTAACTCATAGTTTATAATTGGAAGGTTTACTTTTAATGTTTTAGAATATACTTTATTTTTTGATAAGGCTTTTACTTCAATTGAATTTTCTAATTGATTTATTAAAACATCTTCAACATCTTTAACTCCGGGCATTGCTAGTTCATAAACTAATTTTCCTGCTAATCTTTTCATTGTAGTCTTTGGTTCTTTTCTTGGAAGTTTTGCAAATTTTTCTGCTTTTTCTTTTGACAGTTCTTTTTTGATTTTTTTTGGGCTATTTAAATTATTTTGTGGTGTCTGTAGTTTTTGAGGAAAAACCTTTTTTCCATTTACAAAAAATTGAACATGCATATTTGGATTTGGTTTTCCTTGATTTTGATTTGGGTTTTGATTAAACTCATTAGGCATTTCCCTCATTTGTTTTTCTATCATTTTCATAGCTTTGTTAATCATTTTGTCCATAAAGCCCCCCCCAAAACCAAACGTATTTTCTTCTTTATCTATGAAATCGCTTTTACCTAAAAGTCCAAAATCTTCATTATCGTATTTAGATTTGAGATTTTTACCACAAAAAGGACAGAAATCATAGGTTTTTCCTATTTTATTCTTGCATTTAGGACATTTTTTATTGAACATTTTTATTGTTTTTATTATTTACTGGAATCTAATAATCTCATAAAAGATTTGAAGATGATTTGTTTTCTTCTGATTTATATAACTTCCTATGCTTATAAGGTATTAGTTATTATTTGGGTAGTCCATTTAAATAATTTTGATTTAAATACTTATTGATTTTAGTTATTTACTTTAACTCTTTTCCAACTTCTCTTG
>JAFCDA010000025.1 GCA_017609915.1 Candidatus Pacearchaeota archaeon | reverse complement strand
TATGAATTAGTTACAAAAGGTCTTTATGGTGGAGAATTATCTAAACATGTGAGACATGTAGATGGGCAAGAATTAAATCATCTTATGCCTGATTTGATAAATCATGGAAAAAAATTATTATAGAGTCAAAGGCAAGGAGATTTAATAAATCATTTAATCTAAGAGATAATCAGATTGAAAAGTACGAAATTCTTCAAGAAAAATATAAGGGTTATAAAACATGTTTTGCTTTGTATTCTCATTTAGTTGATTCAACAAAAAAATATGAAGAAAGTAAAACTGAACTTTTTGGAAAGTTAGCAGGTAAGACTTTATGTTCTATTGTTCTTCCTTTTGATGTTGTTTTAAAATTAAATCAATGTGGAGATAAAAGTCTTGTTTCTAGATTTGAAAAAGGAAGAGAGAAAAGAGAAAAACATGAGGTATCAACTACACCGCATCAAAAAACAATGGCTTTGCTTTATCATAGACCAGAATTTTTAATTGAATTATTGGGTTTAAAAGCAAATGATTATCAAATTAATAGGCTTGTTTCCCCTGATAATTTTTATGTTGGAGAAAATAAAGTAAAAAAGTTTTATATACTTAATATAAATAAAATTAAGTTAGCAGAGAGTTAAAATTTTGATTAATTTTGGTCCTTAATATATATTATTTCTTATAATCATTTTTTTAAGTAGATAAAGGTTTAAAAACCAATGACAAAAAAGAGTGCAAAAAAAAGAATTGTTATTAAACCTAATTTTGTTCCACAAGTTCCAATGCTAGATACGCCTGGTCTTAGGCAGTTAGCTAAAAGAGAGCATTTAGATGTTCCTCAGAAAATTATTCCTGGAAAAAGGAAAGAAACATTAGAACAATTAGGAGGACACTTTATTGGAAGACAAAGAAGAGATGTTTCTGTAAAAAATACTAGTGAGTTTTATCTTCATTTGTATTTGGCTATTGAAAAAGAAAGACTTATAAGAAATAATAGGGCAACATTATTTCCAAAAGAGAATATAAATATTTCTTGGGATTCTTATTTTTATCCTGATTTTTTGATTGTTGGTGAAGATAAGATAAGTTTTGGAGAAGTTAAATCTATTTCTGTTAATGGGGGAAAACCTTTTTTTGGTTATAGGCAACTTGCAGGTTATATTAGAAGTTTATTAGAAAATCCAGGTGCTAATATAGTTACTGGTATTTTTAAGTATGGGAAAAGTAGGCCTTGTAAATATTATGTTTGCCATAAGGAAGATGAACATAAATGTGATAATAGATGTTTAGCTAAAAATTTATCTAAGACAACAAGAAGTCTTTTAGTTATCCCAGATAATCTTCTTGCTTTTCTTGTAATGCTTCCTTATCCTCAAGAGATGGATCAAAGAAAGACTAGGAGGGGGGGTGGCAAAGAAATTTATAAAAGACCTTATGGTGAGTGGCTTACTTATTTAGTTGATCATTGGGATAATCCTGGCTTGGCGATTGGCAAAATTTTAAAACATGCAAAATCTAAGAATCTTGGTTTAGTTAATTTTTCATTAGATGATTTCTTTTTAGATAATTTAGAAGCAGAAAGAGTAACTTCTTCTAAAAATATTTATTGTAGAAGTCATAGGGGATTTCCAATGTATAATGTTACTCCTTTTAATGTAGTGAGATATAAAAATGAGACTTATACTACTAAAACTTCTCCACATGATGATTGGATAGATTATCTTAGGAATAATTTAGATGATTTTTTAGAGGGTTTAGGTATAAAAGAAGTTTATTATGAGAGACTTGAAAGAGTTTCAATTGCAAATGTTAAAACAACCCCTCTTCCTGATACCCCTAAAGATGGGATTCCTATTTAGAGAATAAATTGTTTGTAGGTTCCCTTGTTTCTTTGATTAATTCAATTATAGTATATTCTTTGTCAGTATAGGGTTTAATTTTACAATCAAATGGGATATGTTACTCTTGATTCCCTTCTTGAATCTAGTGCTACAGCATAAAATAAATAATGGGCGTGCTCAAAACTTCTTGGAAATTTCATTAGAAAAAACAGAGATATGGTTATAAAAGGATTATTATGGTGAAGATTTACTCTAGGATTGCTTTTATCCTTCTAACCCCTGCAGAACTTGAGCCTTCTTTTATGATTTTGAATTTTCCAAGTTCTGATGTATTAGTTACATGAGGGCCTGCGCAAATTTCTTTTGAAAAACTTCCTATTGTGTAGACAGAAACTTTTGCTCCATATTTATGGCCAAAAACTCCTTGAGCTCCTGATTTTTTAGCTTGTTCAGGAGTCATTTCTTCTCGTTTAATAGGAATGGCTTTTTTGATTTTTTTATTAACAATTTCTTCAACTTTTTTTAATTCTTCTGAAGTAAGTTTTCTATCAAAATTAAAATCAAATCTTGTTCTTTCAGCAGTTATGTTTGAACCTCTTTGATTTAAATCTGGTTTATGTAAAACTTGTCTTAATGCTTGAGCTAACAAATGGGTTACAGTATGAAGTTTTGTTGTTTCTTGGCCTTTATCTGCCAATCCTGACTTAAATCTGCCTTGTGTTGCAGTTCTTGATAGTTTTTGGTGTTTTTGAAGTTCTTTGTTGAAACCTTCTTCGTCTACTTCAGTTCCTGTCTCAATAGCAACTTCTTTAATCATTTCTATTGGAAATCCATAGGATTGGTAAAGTAAGAAAGCTTGTTTTCCTGAAATTTTTTTATGTATACTTCTCTCTAGAGACATTTTTTTAATTTCTTTTAATCCTTTTTCTAAAGTCTTTTCGAATTGATCTTCTTCTTTGTTTAATTCATTTATTATTTTTTGTTTGTTGTTTTTTAAGATATCATAATCACTGTATATCTTTAGGATTTGTTTTACAAGTGGTGTTGTTAGGTCTGTGTCTTGTGGGATGCCTAATTTTTTTGCATATCTTATAGCTCTTCTAATTAATCTTCTTAGAACATATCCTTGTTCAGTATTTGATGGTGTTATTCCATTAGCAATTATGAAAACTGCGGCTTTAATATGATCTGCGATGATTCGCATTGTCCTTTCATTTCCCTTATACTTTTTTCCTGAGAGTTTTTCTATTTGTTTTATGATTGGTTGCCAGATTTCTGTGAGATAATTATCTTCTAAACCATTTAATACTGCAACTGTTCTTTCTACTCCTCCTCCAAAATCAATGTTTTTTTGTTTTAGGGGTTTATAATTTCCTTTTTTATCTTTATCATATTGCATTAAAACATCATTTCCTATTTCAATATTATCTACAAACATTTCTGTACTTGGTCCACAAGGACCTGTTTTTCCTGCAGGGCCCCACCAATTATCCTTCCCAAGAAATCTTATTCTTTGTTTAGGAATTCCTAAATCTTCCCAGATTTTTGCAGATTCTGTATCTTTAGGTGCATTTTTATCTCCTTTAAAACAAGTTACGAATATCCAATTTCCGAGCATTTCAATAAATGTATGGTGGCAAGTATCTCCTACTTCTTCTATATCTGTTGTTCTAATGCACTTTTGAACATTTACTAATCTTTTTCCTTGTGGGTGTGGTTGTCCAAGAAGAAATGGAACTAAAGGATGCATTCCTGCTGTTGTAAATAAAACAGTTGGATCATTTTCTGGGATTAATGATGCATTTGGAATTTCTTTATGATTTTTTGATTTAAAAAAATCAATATATGATTTTATAAGTTGTTTTCTAGTATTTATCATGTTAGAATTAAGGATTTGGGATTTTTAAAATTGTTT
>JAFCDA010000024.1 GCA_017609915.1 Candidatus Pacearchaeota archaeon | reverse complement strand
TCCATAGATTTAAAATAATTCATAAGCTTTCCAATGTTTTCCTTATAATTATCAATTCCTGTTTTTCTTATAAGCATATAAAAACCTTGAGCATATTTCACAATTCCTTCTGTAAGAATTCTTTTAGCAGAATCATCTATCTTATGTGTTTCAAAGAGAAGTCTAGTCATATCAGAAATTTCTCTTTTTATTCCTTGATCAATTGTTTCTCCATTCTTTTTGCAACGATATTCTAATCCATGCTCAACTAAGCCTTCGGTAAGGGCAGTTAACCCTTCTAACATTTTTTCATTAAATCCACATATAGGCATTTTATTTTTTCCTATCACCTTATAGAAAATAGTGATTTTCTTTTATATCATTTACCTCCCCTGTACAGGGGGAGGAATATAAAGGTTTTTATAGTAAACACCCCTTAATTCATCATGGTAAATAATGAAATGTTTAATCTATTGAAAATAGGTTTAACAGAAGGAGAAGCAAAGGTTTATCTTGCTTTAAGTGAGTTAGGAAGTTCAACAGTAGGGCCTATTGTAAAAAAATCACGTGTTGCATATTCAAATATTTATGATATTCTTAATAGATTAATAGATAAGGGGATTGTTAGTTTTATTATAAAAAATAAAACAAAACATTTTCAAGCAGCTCCTCCTACAAATTTAGTAGATTTTTTAGATAAAAAAGAAAAACAAATCTCAGAGCAAAAACAATCTCTTCAAAAAATTCTCCCTGATTTAGAAAAATTACAAGAACTTAAGACTAAACAGCAGGCAGAAATATTTTTAGGAGAAAAAGGTTTAAGAACTGCTTATGAAAAATTATTAAAGAACGCTACAAAAGAGGATGAACTTTTATTTTTTTATATTTATGATGAGAAATATGGGGAAGAATCAAATCTTTTTTATAATAGTATAACAGAGCTTTCACAAAAAGCTAAAAATAGGGGAATTTGCAATAAAGATTATAAAAAATCCTGGTTTGCAAAAAAAGCAGGATTTTTAAAAATGAAATTCACAAATATTCCAATGCCCGGAAATATAGACATTTTTAGGGATAAAGTTTTAATTGTTTCTTGGAGAGATACAATATTCTCAGTATTAATTCATTCACAATCTCTTGCAGATAGTTTTAGAGATTATTTTGAACATATGTGGGGGCTGGAGGGGTGATTTCACCGCACAGACCTATACCCACCTTCAACACCATTTTTAGAAAAAACAGTCTGCCATAATCTACCTTTCTCTGATCTAAATAATCCTGCACAACTTAAAAGATAATAATTCCACATTCTTTTAAATCTGTTACCATAATTTTCATATAATTTAATTTTACCCCAGTTATTGTTAAAGTTTTCATGCCAGGCCATTAAGGTTTTATCATAATCTGCCCCAAAATTATGCCAGTCTTCAAGAACAAATAAATCCTTAGCAGCATTAGTTATTTGATTTGCTGAAGGTAAAACCCCATTAGGAAAAATATATTTATTCATCCATTTATCTGAAGTTTTTTTAGAATCAGTCTTTCCTATAGTATGTAATAAAAATAATCCATCATCTTTTAAACATTTATTAGCAACTTTCATATAAGTTTTATAGTTTTTTGGGCCAACATGTTCAAACATTCCTAAAGAAACAATTCTATCAAACTTTTCATCTAAATCTCTATAATCTTGTAATCTTATTTCAACTGGAAGACCAGTACAAAGTGCATTACCAAGTTCTACTTGTTCTTTGGAGATTGTAACACCAACAACTCTTGATCTATATCTTTCTGCAGCATATTTAGCAAAACTTCCCCAACCACAACCAATATCTAGAACTTTCATTCCAGGCTTTAAGTTTAGTTTTTTACAAGTTAGCTCAAGCTTTGATTCTTGAGCCTCATTAAGATTATTTGCATCTTTCCAATAACCACATGTATAAACCATCCTCTCATCTAACATATGTTGATAAAGATTATTTCCTATATCATAATGTTTTTCTCCAACTTCAAAAGCTCTTGACTTGCTCTGCATATTTATAGCTTTAGCTTTTAAAACATCCAATAAAACTCCTTTTACTTTAACTTTCTTATGTAAATCTGCCTTTAAAACTCTATAAAAAAACTCATCAAGTTTTTCACAATCCCACCATCCATTCATATAAGATTCTCCAAGTCCTAATGAACCTTGTGCTAAAACTCTTTGATAAAATCTATCATCATGAACTTGAATATCCCATGGACGAGCCCCATCTACACATATATCTGCAGTAGCAAAAATATTTTTAGTTGTTTGTCTTAATCTTGAAGTTTTTGAAGTCATTTTAGTTTTTACTTCCTTGTTTTGAATCCCCAAATAACTGAATCCATAAAGTATAATTTTTATAACCTAACTCTATATAATCAGCATTTCTTTCATAACTCATAAAATGAAGAGG
This sequence comes from Candidatus Pacearchaeota archaeon, assembly GCA_017609915.1. Lineage (GTDB taxonomy): Archaea > Nanobdellota > Nanobdellia > Pacearchaeales > GW2011-AR1 > ARS1285. The sequence goes on along the minus strand of JAFCDA010000024.1, from coordinate 1,392 downwards.
AGAATCAGAATCAAAATCAAAACTCCCTTCTTTAAAAATACAAGCAATACCATCAATATCTTGTTTAGGTTTAATAAGAACTCTTATTAAATCCCTTTTTTTACTAAAGCTAACAGTTATAGGAGTCAATCCAGTTAAGGGTAGTTCCTCCATTAAAATCTTTAATTCTTCTTTTTGATTAGGATTTCCTTCATAACTTATATAGTCTTTTGGCCAAGTTGTATGTTTTTCTGTCATTTTCAACATTCATCAGAACTCTTTCCCTGTTTTAGGTTTAATTTTATAGATATTAGGGGCTTTTAAATTTATTGATTTAAAAAGGCATATCATTTTGATCTTCTTTAATTGCTTCCTCTATTTCCTTAAATAAAGTATTATAAAAGTCTACAGCACTTTTACCACCATATTCTCTTATTTCACTACCATCTCTCTGTAGTTTTGTTTTATCTGGATAAACTAAAAGGTCAAAATGAATATATATTGGGCGAATTGAAAAAGAAAAAGGAGTTCCCTTTTCAAATTTATAATTTTTTTCTCTAGCAACCTCCTTTCCAATTTCATTAAGATTTAAATTTTCTACAATTGAACTAAGAGGTAATTTTTTAGCTTCTTTTTTTAATTCATCAATATAGTCTGTTTTCTTCATATCAGAAAATTCTACAAAATCCTCAAAAAGATAACCCATAAAAACAATTCCCATTAATTATTTAAAAAGATTGTTATATTCAAAAACAGATTATCTTTTCCCCATCAACTCTCTTTGATTCAACCAAATCATAACAACTGCACCAATTATAAACATCCAATCAACAAGAAATGTTAATACCATAAACCCTAAGGCAATAATAGAATATATTATGACTTTTATATTAATTTTCTTTTTAGACATTTTAAAGACCAAAACACCCTTTAATATAGCTTAGGCTTATACATTCTGGATGATATACTATTTTACTAGAGATGAAAGCAGCAGTAGCAATACCTGCTAAACTAGCCAAACTACAAATCCTCATCCATTTCCAAGAATTTTTATCTGCATTAATTTGAGAAGAATATACTTCATTATTAACTAAATCCTCTTGTTTTACTGGAGACATGTTTTCTAATCTTTTTTCCATTTTTATGTAATAAAGAGAATAATGTTAACAATTATTAATATAATCAACAAAATTCCCAGCACCATATGTATCTTTTCCATAATTTATTTAAGAATTCATTAGTTATAAATTTATCTCTGAAACTAGTTTCAAACAAGCACTTAAAAAACAATTTTTCCTTATTTATCCATCATAAAGCTTAAAAACAGGAAATATTATATCAAACTGGTATATTATAAAATATCAATATCTTATAAGCATAGGAAGAGATGCTCTACTGAGATTAAGCTACTCA